>NZ_JBHXAW010000074.1:0-16817 GCF_042726645.1 Isoptericola sp. NPDC060257 | reverse complement strand
GGGGAGGTCAGCCCGCGAAGGGCGTGGCCTTGAGGATCTCGACGGGGATCTCGCGACCGTTCGGCGCGGTGTAGGCCACCTTCTCGCCGATGCGGTGCCCGTCGATCGCGGCGCCGAGCGGCGACGTCGGCGAGTACACGTCGAGGTCGGTGGTGCCGGCGATCTCGCGGGAGCCGAGCAGGAACGTCATCTCGTCCCCGGCCACGACCGCGGTGACGACCATGCCGGCCTCCACAACGCCGTCGTCCGCGGGCGTGCCGATCTGCACGTGCCGCAGCTTCTCGGTGAGCTCGCGGATGCGGGCCTCGTTCTTCGCCTGCTCCTCGCGGGCGGCGTGGTAGCCGCCGTTCTCCTTGAGGTCGCCCTCGTCGCGGGCGGCGGCGATGCGCTCGGCGATCTCGGTGCGGGCGGGGCCGGAGAGGTGCTCCAGCTCGGCCTGCAGCCGGTCGTGAGCCTCCTGGGTGAGCCAGGTGACAGTGCTCTCGGTCACGAGGGCTCTCCTTTCGTGGTGCTCGATGGCCTGTTTCGGCCGTGCGCGGGCGACCGACGGGCGTCGGCACGCGCGTCGGCTGGGGCAGGACTGCGTGTGAATCCCTCAGGATAGCCCGGGCAGGCGCCAGAACCCAGGCCTCTGCCCTGGGCGAACAGGGTGATCCCGGTCGGGACGTCGGGTTCGGGGTGGTCTCAGGAGGCGTCGGGGACGTCGCAGGACTCGACGACCGCGGTCGTCGCCTCCTCGGACGTGCGCACGGTGACGGAGTACGTGGAGGTCTGCTGCTCGGCCGGGCCGACGGGCACCTCGAGGGTGCCGACCTGGGCGTAGCTCTGCGCGAGCGCCTCCACGTCGCAGACCGCCGTCGTGCCGGGCGGCATGTGCACCTGGAAGGTGACGTCGACCTGCTCGGCGTCGCGGACGTCGAAGCCCACCATCTCCACCGTCACGGGGTCCCGACGGGTCTGCTCGACCGAGAACCAGGCGGCCACGCCGACCGCCGCCGCGAGGGCGGCGCCGATGGCCACCTTGGCCCGCGTGCCGAGCGGGCGTCGGCCGTCCTGCCGACCGCCCTGTCCGGCACGCGATGTGCCGTACCGGTCGGCGGGGGGAGTGGGGCTGACGGGCTCGCTCATGGTGCACCATTGTCCCTGAACCTCTCTGTCGACCCGTCACCCCGGGAGGGACCTTGTCCTCCGCCTCCTCCGTGCCGCCCACCCCGCGGCCCGAGCCCCTGCGTCTGATGGCGGTGCACGCGCACCCGGACGACGAGTCCAGCAAGGGTGCCGCGACCACCGCGCGGTACGCCGCCGAGGGGGTCGAGGTGCTCGTCGTGACCTGCACGGGCGGGGAGCGGGGCGACGTGCTCAACCCGAGCTTCCAGGTGCCCGAGGGGCACGAGTTCGACAGCATCGAGGGCCGCCTGGCGGTCCGCCGCCTGGAGATGGCGGCCGCGGCCGAGGCGCTCGGCGTGCGCCAGACCTGGCTCGGCTTCGTGGACTCCGGGCTGCCGGAGGGCGACCCGCTGCCGCCCCTGCCCGAGGGCTCGTTCGGCCTGGTGCCGCTCGACGAGGCGGCGGCGCCGCTCGTCGAGCTGGTGCGCGAGTTCCGCCCGCACGTCATGACGACCTACGACCCGTCCGGCGGGTACCCGCACCCCGACCACATCAAGTGCCACGAGGTGTCGTTCGAGGCCTACCACGCGGCGGGCGACGCCTCCCGGTACGTCGTCGAGGGCGGCGCGGAGCCCTGGGAGCCCCTGAAGCTCTACTACAACCACGGCTTCTCGATGGCGCGCATGCGCGCGGTCCACGAGGCGATGCAGGGTGCCGGCCTGGAGTCGCCGTTCGGCGACTGGATCGAGTCGCGCGCGGCGCGCGAGATCCCCGAGCGGGAGGCGACGACGCACGTCGCCGTCGCGGACTTCTTCGCCCAGCGGGACGCGGCCCTCGTGGCGCACGCGTCGCAGATCGACCCGGACGGGTTCTTCTTCGCCGTCCCGCGCGACCTCGAGGCCGACGTGTGGCCCACGGAGGAGTACGAGCTCGCCGACTCGCGGGTGCCGACGTCGCTGCCCGAGGACGACCTGTTCGCCGGCCTCCGCGAGGAGGTCCGATGAGCGCCGTCTGGACCCTGCTCGCCGCCGCGCCGAGCCCGAGCCCCAGCCCGAGCCAGGGGCCGGACGAGCTCCAGGTGACGCCCGGCCTCGCCGGGTTCGTCGCGACGTTCGCCGTGGCCGTCGCCTGCGTGCTGCTCTTCCTGTCGCTCACGCGGCACCTGCGCCGCGCGCAGCGCAACGCCGAGGACCAGGGCATCCCGCTCGAGGAACCCAAGCACTTCGGGCTCCACGGCCCGGGGCGGGGCTCCGGCGCGCCCGGCGCCGCGCCCGACGGTGCCGGGCCGCGCGGCGACGGCGGCGCCGGCGACGGCGGGACGGGCGACGGCACGGACGGCGAGCCCGGTCGATGAGCGCCAGCGTGCGGGTCACGGTCGGCCAGCTCGCGATCACGGCCGACCACGACGCCAACCGCGAGGCGGTCGCCGAGGCCTTCCTCGCCGCCGGCCGCGTGGGCGCGGACCTGCTCGTGCTGCCGGAGTACTCCTCCGGCTACGACCCGCACGGCGTCGGCGTCGAGCACGCCGAGCCGCTCGACGGCCCGTTCGTCACCGCCCTGCGCCAGCACGCCGCGCGGTACCGCATCGCGGTGGTGGCCGGCACCACCCTGCCCGCCTACGGCGCCCCGGCCGCGAGCTCCGGCCAGCACCCGGCCGTGACCGGCGCGTTCCCCGCCGTCAGCGGTGCGTTCCCCGCGGTGACGGGCTCGCTGCCCGCGATCACCGGGACGACGCCGACGGTGGGCTCGCCGCCCGGGCCGCCGACGCGCGCGTTCAACACCGTCGTCGCGGTCGACGCGACGGGCGCCGTCGTCGGCGCCTACCGCAAGGTGCACCTCTACGACGCGTTCGGCACGCGAGAGTCCGACCGTCTCGAGCCCGGCCCGCCCGGCGTGCCGCCCCTCGTGCTGCGGCTGGGGGACCTCACGTTCGGCGTCGTCACCTGCTACGACCTGCGCTTCCCGGAGTCGGCGCGCCGTCTCGTGGACGCCGGGGCCGACGTCATCGTCGTGCCGGCGGCGTGGGTGGACGGCCCGCTCAAGGCGGACCACTGGCGCACGCTGATCCGCGCGCGGGCCATCGAGAACACGGCCGTGGTGATCGGCGTCGGGATGTCCGGCCCCGGGCTGGTGGGCCGGTCGCTCCTGGCCGGGCCGGACGGCGTCGTCGGCCTCGAGCTCGACGAGACCCCGCAGGTGCGCACCGTGGACCTGGACCCGGAGCCGCTGGCCCAGGTGCGCCTGCAGAACCCGTCGCTGGCGAACCGGCGCTACCTGGTGGTGCCCGCGGGCTGAGCCCGCCGGGACCGGCCGTGCGCGGCTACAGGGCTGCCAGGTAGATCGCCACGGTGTGGCAGGTGAAGCCGACAACGGTGAGCGCGTGGAAGATCTCGTGGAACCCGAACCAGCGCGGGGACGGGTTCGGGAACTTGGTGCCGTACACGACGGCGCCGAGGATGTACGCGATTCCGCCCGAGGCGACCAGCCAGGCGACGGCGGCGCCGCCCGCGGCGGCGAACTGCGGGATGTAGCCGACGGCGACGCAGCCCAGCGCCACGTACACCGGGACGTAGAGCCAGCGCGGCGCGCTCATCCACAGCACGCGCCCGACGAGGCCGAGGATCGCGCCGCCCCAGACCACGGCGAGGAGCACGGTGGCGGTGCCGCGCGGCAGCAGCATCACGGCCAGGGGCGTGTAGGTGCCGGCGATGATGAGGAAGATGTTGGCGTGGTCCAGGCGTCGCAGGACGGCGGCCGTGCGGGGCGACCAGGTGCCGGTGCCGAGGTGGTAGACCGCGCTGGTGCCGAAGAGCATGACGGCGGTGACGCCGAAGATCGCGCACGCGACCTTGTCGGCGGTGGTGTCGGCGAGGACGACGAGCACGATCGCGGCGGCCAGCGCCAGCGGCGCCGTCACGGCGTGGATCCAGCCACGCAGGTGCGGCTTGAGGAGGGCTGCCTTCCCGGCGGCCGCCGCCGACACGGTCTGCACGGCGTCGCCCACGACGCCCTTCGCCTCGCGGGCGACCTCCTTGACGTCGTCGACGTCGAGCCGGTCGGCCCGGTGGCCGTTCGGCTGGGCGGCTGCTGCCACGGGTGCTCCTTCTCGATCGGACGCGCTGAACCTACGCATCCGTAGGTTACGTCAGCGTAGGGGACGCGGCGCGGGCGCAGTGACCCCGCGCCGTGAAGATCGTGCGCAGGGGTTGCGGGGCGTCGCCGGGCGTCCGCCAGGCCCTGGACCTGCGGGTCCACGGGAGCGGTACCGTTGTCCCGCTCTCCGTCCGTCCCGCCCCCGCCGGGCGCCTGCGCCGTCGCGCGCCCGCGGCCCGGCCCGAACCCTCGAGGTCCCGCGTGCGCATGCCCCACCTGCTCTACGGCCTGTACGAGCGGCGCCTGGCCGCCTCGCTGCCGACGGCGCAGACGCCCCGGCACGTCGGCGTCATCCTCGACGGGAACCGGCGGTGGGCCCGGTCGTTCGGCGAGACCGCGGCCACGGGGCACCGGCGCGGGGCGGACAAGATCGCGGAGTTCCTGGGCTGGGCCGAGGAGCTCGGCGTCGAGGTCGTCACCCTCTGGATGCTGTCCACCGACAACCTCGCGCGCCCCGCGTCCGAGCTCGCCGACCTGCTCGACATCATCCGTGACGCCGTCCAGGACCTCGCGGAGTCGGGGCGCTGGCGGCTGCGCGTCGTGGGCCGGCTGGACCTGCTGCCGGGCGAGCTCGCGGACGCCGTGCGCTCCGCGGCCGAGGCCACGAAGAACGTCCAGGGCCTGCAGGTGAACGTCGCCGTCGGCTACGGCGGCCGGCACGAGATCGCCGACGCCGTCCGGTCGTACCTCAAGCAGGAGTCCGCCACCGGGGCGTCGCTCGAGGAGCTGGCCGAGCGGATCGACGTCGACGACATCGCCGCCCACCTGTACACCAAGGGACAGCCGGACCCGGAGCTCGTCATCCGCACGTCGGGCGAGCTGCGCGTGGGCGGCTTCCTCATGTGGCAGAGCGCGCACTCGGAGCTCTACTTCTGCGAGGCGTACTGGCCCGACTTCCGCCGCGTCGACTTCCTGCGCGCCCTGCGCGACTTCTCCCGGCGGGAGCGGCGCCTCGGCCGCTGAGCCTGTCGCGACCCGGTTCTGCGTCTCGACAGGCTCGACCACCGGCGGGTGGGGCACACTGCCACGGTGACCTCGCCCGACCACGAGACCCGACCCGCGCCCGACGTCCGCCTCGCCGCCGAGGCCTGGGAGTCGCTGTTCCGCGCGCAGGTCACGCTCATGCGCCGCTTCCAGGCCGACGACATCTGGCGCGACCTGTCGATGCGCGAGTACGACGTCCTGTTCACGCTGTCCCGCGCGCCCGGCGGCGAGCTGCGGCTGCGCGACCTCAACGAGGGGATGCTCATCGCCCAGTCGTCGCTGTCGCGGATGGTCGAGCGGCTCGAGGGACGCGGACTGGTCACCCGGTCGGTGCCGCCGGACGACGCCCGCGGCACCCTGGTGCGCCGCACCCCGGACGGGGCGCGGCGGCAGCGCGAGACCGGCCTGGCGCACGTGCGCACGATCGCGGAGTACGTTGGCCCAGCCCTGCCGGGCGAGGAGCTCGAGCACCTGCGCGACCTGCTGGACCGGCTCCGGCTGGCGCAGGCGGACATCCCTGACCGGAGATGACAACGCGTGCCATCAACGTCACGTCGGCCGGGGGCCGTTCTCGGCGGGCCGAGCCTCGGGCCGGTGCCATGATGGCAGTCATGTCGCTGACCCCCCAGTCGGCCGATGCCGGCCCGTACGACGCCCTGCTCCTGTACTCCTTCGGTGGTCCGAACAAGCCGGAGGACGTCGTCCCGTTCCTCCGCAACGTGACCGCCGGCAAGGGGATCCCCGACTCGCGGCTCGAGGAGGTCGGCGAGCACTACTACGGCTTCGGCGGCAAGAGCCCCATCAACGAGCAGAACCTCGCGCTGAAGGCGGCGCTCGAGGCCGAGCTCGCCGAGCGGGGTCTCGACCTGCCCGTCGTGTGGGGCAACCGCAACTGGGAGCCCTACACCACCGACGCGATCGACGAGCTCGAGCGCCTGGGTGCGAAGCGCGCCGTCGCGCTCGTCACGTCCGCCTACTCGTCCTACTCCGGCTGCCGGCAGTACCGCGAGGACCTCGCCGTGACGCTGGAGAAGCGCGGGCAGCTCGGCGCGGACGGCTCCACGGGTGTCCAGTTCGACAAGATCCGCTCCTACTTCAACCACCCGGGCTTCGTGGCGGCCAACGCCGAGGCCGTCCTCGAGGGCTACGAGGCGCTCGAGGCGAAGGGCGGCGACCCGGCCGCGGCGAAGCTCGTCTTCGTCACGCACTCCATCCCGGACACGATGGAGGCGGCGTCCCAGGTCTCGCACGCCACCTATTCCGCGCAGCACCTCGACGTCGCCGCCGTCATCGCCGCCGTCGTCTCCGAGGTGCGCGGGCACGCCGTCGAGTGGGAGCTGGCGTACTGCTCGCGCTCCGGCCCGCCGTCGCAGCCGTGGCTCGAGCCGGACGTCAACGACCTGCTCACCGAGCGTGCCGGTCAGGGCCTCAAGGACGTCGTCCTGTCCCCGATCGGGTTCGTGTCCGACCACATGGAGGTGGCCTACGACCTCGACACCGAGGCGATGGCCACGGCCACCGAGCTCGGCATGACCGCGGTCCGGGCGGGCACCGTCGGCACCCGGCCGGCGTTCGTGTCCGGCCTGGTGGACCTGCTCCTCGAGCGCGCGGCCATCGCCCGCGGCGAGGAGGTCGTGGAGGAGACGGTCGGCAACCTCCCCGCCTTCCGCTCGGTGTGCGCGCCCGGCTGCTGCCTGCGGCGCGACGGCGAGCCGAGCGGCATCCCCGCCCTGTGCAGCGTCGACCTGCACTCCTGACCCGCCCCGAGAGGACGTCATGACCGACAGCCACATCCACGGCGACACCGGCGAGACCGTCGACGCCGCCTCGATCAACGAGTCCATCCGGTACGCCATGATCGCGGTCTTCTCCACCGCCGAGCCGCTGCCGGCGGGCGACGCCGAGCGCGCGGAGATCGCCGCGGAGGCGGACGCCGCCCTCTGGGACGGCCAGCCCGACGACGCCCGCGACCCGGCCCGCGCCGAGGGCGACGTCGTCGTGCGCGGTGTGTACGACGTCGCCGGCCTCCGCGCCGACGCCGACCTCATGGTGTGGGTGCACGGCCCGTCGGTCGAGTCCGTGCAGGGCGCCTACCAGCGGCTGCGCGCGTCGAGGCTGGGCGCGTCCCTGGCGCCCGAGTGGTCGGTCGTGGCGCTGCACCGCGCCGCCGAGTTCAACAAGGGCCACGTGCCTGCGTTCCTCGCCGGCGAGCGCCCCCGCGACTACCTCTCCGTCTACCCGTTCGTGCGCTCCTACGACTGGTACCTGCTGCCCGACGACGAGCGCCGCACGATGCTCCGCGACCACGGCATGGCCGCGGCCGGGTACAAGGACGTGCGTGCCAACACGATGAGCACGTTCGCGCTGAGCGACTACGAGTGGCTGCTGGCGTTCGAGGCGGACGAGCTGCACCGGATCGTCGACCTCATGCGCGACCTGCGCGCGACCGAGGCCAGGCGTCACGTGCGCGAGGAGGTGCCGTTCTTCACCGGCCCGCGCGTCACCCTCGCCGACTGGGCGGAGAAGCAGCCCCGCGCGTGACCCTGCTCGCGTCCAGGGTCGCGACGACGACGGTGCCGCCGGTGGCGGCGTCGTCGTCCGGGTCCTCGTCGGTGACGACGATGACGCTCAGCCCGTGCGCCTCGACGAGCGTCGTCGCGCCGGGCACCTGGTCCGTGCCGACCTCGAAGAGCAGCGACCCGCCCGGGGCGAGCCAGCCCGGTGCCGCCGCGACGACGCGGCGCAGCACGTCCAGGCCGTCGGCGCCGCCGTCGAGCGCGACCGCGGGCTCGTGGTCTCGCGCCTCGGGCGGCATCGTCGGGATGGCGTCGGTGGGGACGTAGGGCGCGTTGCACAGCAGCAGGTCGACGCGGCCGCGCAGCACGGAGGGGACGACGGACAGCAGGTCCCCCTCGTGCACGGCGGCGCCGAGCGGGGCCAGGTTGCGCCGGGCGTGCACGACCGCGGCGGGCTCGACGTCGCTCGCGTGCAGCACGGGATCGGTCCCGGCGGCGCGCAGCCCCAGCAGCACGGCGCCGCCCACCGCGCCGCAGCCGCAGCACAGGTCGAGCACCGTGGCCGGGGCGGGGAGCGCGAGCGCCGCGGCGACCATCAGCTCCGTGCGGCGCCGGGGCACGAACACGCCGGGGCCCACCGACCAGCGTCGGCCGGCGAACTCCACCCACCCGAGCACGTGCTCCAGCGGCTCGCCGCCCGCGCGCCGCGCGACCAGGCCCTCGAGGCGGACGGCGTCGACGGCCGCCTCGAGCAGCAGCGCGGCCTCGTCCTCCGCGAACACGCAGCCCGCCGCCCGCAGCCGCGCGACGAGGGGCTCCAGGTCGGGTCCCAGGTCGTCGGCCGCGGGCGGTGCGGGGTCCGTCCGGTCGGTGCTCAGGGGTACAGCCCCCGGATGCGGTGCGCCTCGGCGGTGCGCTGCACGCCGATGACCAGCGCGGCGTCGCGCAGGGACAGCCCTTCGCGCTTGGCGAGCGCGGAGACGTCGCCGTACGCGGAGGTCATACGGTGCTCGAGGCGGTCGGCGATCTCTTCCTCCGACCACCAGTAGGTCTGGTTGGCCTGCACCCACTCGAAGTAGGAGACGACGACGCCGCCCGCGTTGGCGAGCACGTCCGGCACGACCGTGACGCCGTTCGCGGCGAGCACGCTGTCGCCGTCCGTGGTGGTCGGTCCGTTGGCGCCCTCGACCACCCAGCGCGCCCGCACGGTGGCGGCGGTGACGCCGTCGAGCACCCCCTCGACGGCGGCGGGCACGAGCACGTCGACGTCGAGGCCGAGCAGGTCGGCGTTGGACAGCGGGTCGGCGCCGTCGAAGCCGACGACGGAGCCGGTGGCCGCGACGTGCGCGAGGAGCCGGGGCATGTCGAGGCCCGCGTCGTTGCGGAGCCCGCCGTACTGGTCGCTCACCGCGACGACGGTCGCGCCGCGCGCGGCGAAGATCGCGGCGGCGTGCGAGCCCACCTTGCCGAAGCCCTGCACGGCGACGGTGACGTCGGTCAGCGGCACGCTGGCCTCGCCGAGCGCCGCGGCGGTGACGTGCACGATGCCGGCGCTGGTGGCGGTGCCGCGGCCGCGGGAGCCGCCCAGCGCCAGGGGCTTGCCGGTGACGACGGCGGGGATCGTGTACCCGCGGTTCACGGAGTAGGTGTCCATGACCCACGCCATCGTGTGCTCGTCGGTGCCCATGTCGGGCGCCATGATGTCGGTGTCCGGGCCGATCATCGGCATGATCTCGGACGTGTACCGGCGGGTGACGCGCTCCAGCTCGGCCGTCGAGTAGTCGCGCGGGTCGATGGCGACGCCGCCCTTGGCGCCGCCGTACGGCAGGTCGACGATGGCGCACTTCCAGGTCATCCACATCGCGAGGGCGCGGACCTCGTCGATGTCGACGCCGGGCGCGTAGCGCAGGCCGCCCTTGCCGGGGCCGCGGGTGATGTTGTGCTGCACGCGGAAGCCGTGGAAGAGGACGGTCTCGCCGTCGTCGCGCCGCAGCGGCACGGCCACGTGGATCTCGCGGCGGGGGGTGGCCAGCATCCGGCGCTGGCCCTCGTCGTAGCCGAGCACGGCCACGGCGCTGGCGAGCTGGCTGTGCGCCGTGTCGAGCGGGGAGCTCGCCCGCGGCGCGGCCGGGGTGTCGGGCAGGGGTGTCGAGGTCATCGACGTCGTCGTCGTCACGGGTCCTCCAGGACACGGTGCCGAGGTCCCCGGGTAGGGGCCCCGGCAGGGTTGGCGCGGCCCGGGATGGTGGGCCTCGGCGCCCACCGTAGCCGCTCCCGCGCACCCTTCAGCGGGCGAAACCCGCCGCCTTACGGAGCCGTGTCCGGGCGTTGACCCGACGATGCCGCCGGTTGAGCTTGTCGAGACCGGGGGACGGCGATTCGACAAGCTCGACCGGCGGGACCGGGGTGCGCGTCAGCGCACGAACCGCCACGCGGTCGGCAGCAGGGCGGCGGCGAGCGCGGCCTTGAGCGCGTCGCCGGGCAGGAAGACGACGGCGCCGGAGAGCAGCGCGGCGCCCACGGGCATCCCGGTGCTCACCGCGAGCCACGGCACGCCCACGGCGTAGACGGCGAGGGTGCCGAGCGCGTAGGTGCCGACGGTGGACAGCACGCGGCGGTCGGCGCCGCGGCGGGCGAGCGCCCCGACGACCACGCCCGCCAGGAGGAAGCCGACGAGGTAGCCGCCGGACGCGCCGGCGACGGACTCCCAGCCCGCCGTCGCGCCGGCGAACACGGGCAGGCCCGCGACGCCGGCGGCGAGGTAGACCGCCTGGGCGGCGGCCCCGCGCCAGGGGCCGAGGGCGGCGGCGCCCAGCAGGACGGCGAACGTCTGGCCGGTGAGCGGCACCGGCAGGCCGGGCACCGGGACGACGACCTGCGCGGCCAGCGCGGTGAGGGCGGCCACCGCGACGACGAGGACGGCGTCGCGGGCGAGCGCCCCGGGCAGCAGGTCGGCGAGGACGCGGCGCGGGCGGGCGGGGGAGAGGGGGAGGGCGGCTGCGGTCATGACGACGACGCTAGGGGCGGACGGCGGCCGCGGTCATGACCGAGGTGGACCAACGCTCGGGGGCGTCTGTTTGTGCAGGTCGTACACACGCGGCGGGGCAGCGGGCGTGCTGGGGCGGCTCCTTTGTGGGAATCGTGCAGCGGGGCCCGCCGACGCGCCCGGTATGTCACAGGATTGGAACCTCCGTGCGGTAGCCTCCGGCGACATGGCTGACAAGGACGTCACACCCCCCGCCCTCGACCGAGACCTCGACCACGGCTCCGACGTGGAACGCCCCCGCTGGAAGCTGGTCGGCCCCGGCCTGGTCGTCGCGGCCACGGGCATCGGCGCGGGGGACCTGGTCGCCACGCTCGTCGCGGGCAGCAAGTTCGGCTACACCCTGCTCTGGGCGGCCGTCCTCGGCGTGATCATCAAGATCGTCCTGGTGGAGGGCGCGGGCCGTTGGTCGCTCGCCACGAACCGCACGATCTTCGACGGCTGGAAGTCGCTGGGCGCGTGGGCGAGCGTCTACTTCGGCGTCTACATCGTGGTGTGGGGCTTCAGCTACGGCGCCGCGGCGATGTCGAGCTCGGCGCTGCCGCTCGTCGCGCTGTTCCCGCAGGTCGACCTGATCTGGTTCGCGATCGGCATGGGCCTGATCGGCGCGGCCATCGTCTGGCTCGGGAAGTACAAGATGTTCGAGGTCGTGATCGCCGTGCTCGTGGGCGTCATGTTCGTGACAATCGTCGGCTCCGCGGTGCTCACGGTGCCGAACCTCGGCCAGATCCTCGGCGGCCTGGTGCCGCGCATCCCGGAGGGATCGATCCTCTACACGCTCAGCCTCGCCGGCGGCGTCGGCGGCACCATCACGCTGGCGGCCTACGGGTACTGGCTGAAGGAGAAGGGCTGGTACGCGCCGCGCTGGATGAAGGTCATGCGCATCGACAACGCGATGGCGTACGTGATCTCCGGCGTCTTCGTCATCTCCATGCTCATCGTGGGCGCCGAGCTGCTGTACTCCTCCGGCATCACGGTCGCCGACGGCGAGGGCGGCCTGGTCGACCTGTCCGACGTGCTCGCCGAGCGGTACGGGGCGTTCATGGCGCCGCTGTTCCTCGTCGGCTTCTGGGCGTCGTCGTTCTCGTCCGTGCTGGGCGTGTGGAACGGCGTCTCGCTGATGTTCGCGGACTTCGTCGCCACGGTCCGCGGGCTGGCGGAGGACGACCCGCGGCGCAAGGCCGGCGGCAGCTACTACAGGGCGTACATCCTGTGGCTCACGTTCCCGCCGATGCTGCTGCTCCTGCTCGACAAGCCCATCGCGCTCGTCGTCGCCTACGGCGCGCTCGGCTCGCTGTTCATGCCGTTCCTGGCGGTCACGCTGCTCATCCTCATGAACTCGTCGCGGGTGCCGGCGCGGTGGCGCAACCGGCCGCTGACGAACGTGATCCTCGGGCTGGTGACGCTGATGTTCGTGGTGCTCGGCGTGCAGCAGCTGATCGAGGCGCTCGCGCCCGTGCTCGGCGGGTGACCCTCAGCCCGCGGCGCGGGCGCGGCGCCGGAACGACGACGGCGTCTCGCCCGTGAGCCGGGCGAACGTGCGGGTGAACGACGGCTGGTCGTAGAAGCCCGCCGCGGCGGCGACCTCCGCGAGCGGGGTGGTCGTGGACGTCAGCAGGTGCGCGGCGCGGTCCACCCGCGTGCGCAGCACGAGCTGGCGCGGCGAGAGCCCGAAGACCTTGCGCACCCGGCGGTCCAGGACGGCGGGCGTGCTGCCCGACAGCCGCGCCAGGTCGGCCACGGACAGCGGGTCGCCGGGGGAGGCGTCCAGGTGCCGCTCGACGGCGGCCACCAGGCGGGCCATCGCGTCCATCGTCGCGTCGTCGGCGTCGCCCGAGCGCAGGTCCTGCGACACGGAGACGAGGCCGACCACGCGGCCCGCGGCGTCGCGCACGGGCAGCTTCGCGGTGAGGAACCAGCCAGGCGTCCCGCCCACCCGGCGGATGAGCTCCAGCTCGTTGCGCAGCGGGCGACCCGTGCGCACCACCTCGGCGTCCTGCGCCTCGTAGCGCTCGGCCAGCTCGGGCACGAACAGGTCGACGGCGCGGCGGCCCAGCACCTGGCGGCGGGAGCGCTCGTTGGTGCGGCGCACGAACACCTGGTTCACGGCGAGGTAGCGGCCGTCGGCGTCCTTGGCGCAGAACATCACGTCCGACAGCTCGTCCATGAGGTCCACCATCACGGGGGACAGGGCGGCCATGAGAGCCGCGGTGCCGGGGACGTCCGCCGCGGCCTCGGCGCCGACCGGCGAGGGGTCGCCGACGGGCTCTCCCGGGGCGTCGCCCGCGGTGCCGGTGGTGTTGTCGGAATCTGCTCCCATCGCGCGCCCGATCGTACAAGACGGGCCCCGGCCCCAGGGCGCACCCTGGGGGCATGAGTACCTCCGTTCCGGCGCGCGGCGGCGCCACCCCTTCCGCCGTGCAGAGCGCCCCCACCGACGCGGGCGCCGAAGCCCTGGTCGAGGACGCGGTCGCCCTCGCCCACCACTGGATCGCCGTCGCCTCCGGCTCCTCCGGCGCTACCGGGTCGACCACCCGCGCCGACCGGAAGACGCGCGCCACCGCCGAGCGGCTCGGCTCGCTCGTCTCCGACCCGGCCGGGCTCGAGCTCGCCGTCGGGTTCGTCGACGACGTCGCGCGCCCGCAGGACGTCGGCGTCGCCGCCACCGCGCTCGCCCGCCTCGGGCGGGACGCCGGCTCGGCCACCTTCCTCGGCCCCGTCGACCGCACCCTGTTCAAGGTCGGCGCCGTCGTCGCCCCCGTGCTGCCGTCCGTCGTCGTCCCCGCCGCGCGCGTGCGCCTGCGCCAGCTCGTCGGCCACCTCGTCGCGGACGCCGGCAAGGGCCTCACCGCGCACCTCGCCCGCACCCGCGCCGAGGGCTACACGCTCAACGTCAACCTGCTCGGCGAGGCGGTGCTCGGCGACGACGAGGCCGCCGCCCGCCTGCAGCGCACCATCGACCTGGTGCGCCGGCCCGACGTCGACTACGTCTCCGTCAAGGTGTCCTCCGTCGCGGCGCAGCTCGTCACCTGGGACCTGGACGGCTCGCGCGAGCGCGTCGTCGAGCACCTGCTGCCCCTGTACCGGGCCGCGCGCGACCACGGCGTCTTCCTCAACCTCGACATGGAGGAGTACAAGGACCTCGCGCTGACCACCGCGGTCTTCACGCAGGTGCTCGACCGCGAGGAGTTCAAGGACCTCGAGGCCGGCATCGTGCTGCAGGCCTACCTGCCCGACGCGATGGGCGCGCTCGACGAGCTCACCGAGTTCGCGCAGAAGCGCGTGGCCGACGGCGGCGCGCGCATCAAGGTGCGCCTCGTCAAGGGCGCCAACCTGGCGATGGAGCACGTCGAGGCCGAGCTGCACGACTGGGCGCAGGCGCCGTACCCCACCAAGCCGGACGTGGACGCCAACTACGTGCGCATCCTCGACCACCACCTGCGCGCCGACCGCACCGCGGCCGTGCGCCTCGGCGTCGCGTCGCACAACCTCTTCCACGTCGCGCTCGCCGTGCTGCTCGCCCGCGGCCGCGGCGTCACCGAGGGCCTCGACATCGAGATGCTGCAGGGCATGGCCCCCATCGAGGCGCGCCTCGTGCGCGACGAGGTGGCCAAGGACGGCGGCCACGTCGTGCTGTACACGCCGGTGGTGCGCGACGAGGACTTCGACGTCGCGATCTCCTACCTGGTGCGCCGCCTCGAGGAGAACGCCGCCGAGCAGAACTTCCTGCACGCCGCGTTCGCGCCCGCGGCCGGGACGGGTGGCGTCGAGGCCACCCCGATGGAGCGCCAGGAGCTGGCGTTCCGGGCGTCGGTGCGGGACGGCGTGCACTACCGGCCGGTCGACGTCGCGCCGCGCCGCCGCGACCGGTTCGCCGGCGGGGCCACCGCGCCCACCGCCGCCGGTTGCCCGACGGCGGAGCCGTTCCGCAACGCCGTCGACACCGACCCCGCCGTGGCCGCGCACCGCGCGTGGGCCCGCAGCGTCGTCGGGCCGGACTCCGGGTTCGTCCCGGTACAGGCTCCCGAGGTCGCCTCGACCGAGGCGATCGACGACGCCGTCGCCCGCGCCGTCGCCGCCCAGGGCGCCTGGGGCGCCGTCGCGCCCGCCGACCGCGCGCGCGTGCTGCGCGCCGCCGCGCGCGAGCTCGAGGCCCGCCGCACGGACCTCGTCGCCGCCATGGTGCACGAGCCCGGCAAGACCGTCGCCGAGGCCGACCCCGAGGTCAGCGAGGCGATCGACTTCGCCAACTACTACGCCGCGATGGCCGAGGCCCTGGAGCAGGTGGACGGCGCCACGTTCACGCCCGACGGCGTCACGCTGGTCACCCCGCCGTGGAACTTCCCGGTCGCCATCCCCACGGGCGGCGCCCTCGCGGCGCTCGCGGCCGGGTCGACCGTGCTCGCCAAGCCGGCGCCGACCACGCCGCGCTGCTACGAGCTCGCGATCGAGGCCGTGCACGCCGCGCTCGACGAGGTGGCGCCGGAGATCGGGCTCGACCCCCGGGTCGCGCGGGACGTCGTGCAGTTCCTGCGGGTGCCCGACGGCGACCTCGGCCAGCACCTCGTGACGCACCCCGACGTCGCCCGCGTGATCCTCACCGGCTCCATCGAGACGGCCGAGCTGTTCGCCTCCTGGCGGCCGGAGCGCCCGGTGCTCGCGGAGACGTCGGGCAAGAACGCGCTGGTCGTGACGCCGTCGGCGGACCTCGACCTCGCCGTGTCCGACCTGGTCAAGAGCGCCTTCGGCCACGCCGGGCAGAAGTGCTCGGCCGCGTCGCTGGTCATCCTGGTCGGCTCCGTGGGCGACCCGTCCACCGAGACCGGCAAGAGGTTCCGCCGCCAGCTCGTCGACGCCGTGCAGTCGCTCGCGGTGGGCTCGCCCACCGAGCTGTCCACCGTCATGGGGCCGCTGACCGAGCCCGCGCAGGGCAAGCTGCTGCGCGCGCTCACGACCCTCGAGCCGGGGGAGTCGTGGCTCGTGCGCCCGCGTCGCCTGGACGACGCGGCCGCCGCGGCCGGCATCGAGGCGGACCGGCTCTGGTCGCCGGGCCTGCGCGACGGCGTCGCGCCGGGGTCGTTCTTCCACCTCACCGAGGTGTTCGGCCCCGTGCTCGGCATCATGACCGCCAAGGACCTGGACGAGGCGATCCGCCTCCAGAACCAGGTCGACTTCGGCCTCACGGCGGGCATCCACTCCCTCGACGACGACGAGATCGCCACCTGGCTCGACCGCGTCGAGGCCGGCAACGTGTACGTCAACCGGCACATCACCGGCGCCATCGTGCAGCGGCAGTCGTTCGGCGGCTGGAAGGCCTCGGCCGTGGGCCCGGGCGCCAAGGCCGGCGGCCCCAACTACGTCGCCGAGCTCGGCGCGTGGGCGGACGCCGACCTCCCGTCGCGCACGAACGACCCCGAGGGCTGGCTCGCCGCGGCGCAGGCGTCGGACGACGCCGCCTGGGCCACGGAGATCGGCGTCGGGCACGACAAGTCGGGCCTGACGGTGGAGGAGAACACCTTCCGCTACCGGCCGATCGATCGCCTCACCGTGCGCGTCGGCGACGGCGCCCTGCCGATCGAGGTGCGGCGCGTGCTCGCCGCGGCGAAGCGCGCCGGCGTGCCGGCCGTCGTCGTCCCCGACACGGACTCCGGCTGGGGCGTGCCGCACGAGGCGCCGACGTCCCACGCGGACTTCGCCGCCGCCGTCGCGGCGGGCCGCGTCACCGGGCGCGTCCGCGTGGTCGGCCGCGCGCCGGGCCTGCGCGAGGCCGCCGCGACCACCTTCGCCGCCCAGGGCATGAAGCCGGAGGACTGGGGCGTCGCTCCGGTCCCCGTCCCGACCGGAGCCCCCGGCGCGGGCAAGCAGACCAACTCCATGGTGGCCGGCATCAACATGGCGGTGTTCAAGAACACCAAGAACATCGACGGTGCCAAGAAGTTCGTGAAGTTCATGACCAGCGACGCCGAGCAGAAGATCCTCTGCAAGACGTACGGGTCGATCCCGCCCGTCAAGGC
>NZ_JBHXAW010000073.1:0-17051 GCF_042726645.1 Isoptericola sp. NPDC060257 | reverse complement strand
CGTCCAGGGAGTTGGAGGTCGGCTCGAAGTCGAAGGTCCCCGACGCCGCTGCGGCCCGGGTCGCGGCGGCGATGCTCGCCCTGACGGGCGACCCCGGCGCCGCCTGATGCCGGGCTAGCGCTCGAACGAGTGCGCGGCGTCGGGGAAGGTGCCCCCGCGGACCTCGGCGGCGTAGTCCTGCGCCGCCTGGCGCAGCAGGTTGCTGACCTCGGCGAACCGCCGCGCGAACCGCGGCGACCAGTCGGTCATCCCGGCCATGTCGGTCCAGACCAGCACCTGCCCGTCGACGCGCGGGCCCGCGCCGATGCCGATGGTCGGGATGCGCAGGATCTCGGTGGCGCGTGCGGCGACCTCCACCGGCACCATCTCCAGCACGACGGCGAGCGCCCCGGCGTCCTGCACGGCGAGCGCGTCCTCGCACAGCGCCTCCGCGGCGTCGTCGCCCCGGCCCTGGACCCGCGGGCCGCCGAGGATGTTCTCCGACTGCGGCGTGAAGCCGAGGTGGCCGACGACGGGGATGCCGGCGTCGGTGAGCGCGCGGATCTGGGCCGCCGACCGGCGGCCGCCCTCGAGCTTGATCGCGGCGGCGCCGGTCTCCTTCATGACCCGCACCGCGGAGGCGAGGGCCTGCTCCGGGCCGGCCTCGTAGGTGCCGAACGGCAGGTCGACGACGACGAGCGCGTGCTCGGCGGCGCGGGCGACGGCGCGGGCCGGCGGGATCATGTCGTCGAGGGTCACCGGCAGCGTGGTCGCGTGCCCGTGCATGGTGTTGCCGATCGAGTCGCCCACGAGCAGCAGGTCGAGACCCGCGGCGTCGAAGATCCGGGCCGTCACGGCGTCGTAGGCCGTGAGCATCGTGAGCTTCTCCCCGCGCTCCTTGGCCTCGGCAAGGTGGTGGACCCGGACGCGGCGGCGGCGCGTGAGGTCGGCGGCGGGCGAGGGGGCTGCGGCGACGTCGGCGGCGGCGTCGTGACCGGGGTTCGACATGGCGGCCAGCCTATGCCTCCGACGTGCGGTACCGGGTATCCGTCCAGGTCGGAGCCCGGCACGCGCGGGGGAGACGCCAGGACATACCCCGTTAACACTTCTCGGGCAGGATGGGCTCATGGACAGGCAGCAGGAGTTCGTGCTCCGCACGGTCGAGGAGCGCGACATCCGCTTCATCCGGCTCTGGTTCACCGACGTGCTCGGGGTGCTGAAGTCGGTGGCGGTCGCCCCGGCCGAGCTCGAGCAGGCGTTCACGGAGGGCATCGGCTTCGACGGCAGCTCCATCGAGGGGCTGACGCGGGTCTACGAGGCGGACATGATCGCCAAGCCCGACCCCACGACGTTCCAGGTGCTGCCCTGGCGTGGTGAGCGGCACGGCACGGGCCGCATGTTCTGCGACATCCTCACGCCGGACGGCGAGCCCTCCCTCGCCGACTCGCGCAACGTGCTCAAGCGCACGCTCGCCAAGGCCAGCGACCGGGGCTTCACCTTCTACACGCACCCCGAGGTCGAGTTCTACCTGTTCAACCAGCTCGCGGCGCCGGAGGACCCGTTGGTCCCGGTCGACAACGGGGGCTACTTCGACCACCTGGCCCGCGGCAGCACGCACGACTTCCGCCGCGCCGCGATCACGATGCTCGAGTCGATGGGCATCTCGGTGGAGTTCTCCCACCACGAGGCCGGCCCGGGACAGAACGAGATCGACCTGCGGTACGCCGACGCGCTGACCACGGCGGACAACCTCATGACCTTCCGTACGGTGGTCAAGGAGGTCGCGCTCGAGCAGGGCGTGTTCGCGTCGTTCATGCCCAAGCCGATGGCCGACCAGCCGGGCTCGGGGATGCACACGCACCTGTCGCTGTTCGAGGACGACCAGAACGCCTTCCACGAGCCGGGCGCCCAGTTCGAGCTCTCGAAGACGGCCCGGCAGTTCATCGCCGGCCTGCTGGTGCACGCCGCCGAGATCACGGCCGTGACCAACCAGTACGTCAACTCGTACAAGCGGTTGTGGGGCGGCGCCGAGGCGCCCAGCTACATCTGCTGGGGCCACAACAACCGGTCCGCCCTCGTGCGCGTGCCCATGTACAAGCCGGGCAAGGGCAACTCCGCCCGCGTGGAGTACCGGGCGCTCGACTCGGCGGCGAACCCGTACCTCGCGTTCGCGGTGCTGCTCGCCGCCGGTCTCAAGGGCATCGAGCACGGCTACGAGCTGCCGGAGGCCACGGGCGACGACGTCTGGGAGCTGACGGACCGCGAGCGGCGTGCCCTCGGCATCGCCCCGCTGCCGCAGTCGCTCGACGAGGCGATCGAGCTCATGGAGCGCTCCGAGCTGGTGGCCGAGACGCTCGGCGAGCACGTCTACGACTTCGTCCTGCGCAACAAGCGGCAGGAGTGGGACGCCTACCGCGCGCAGGTCACGCCCTACGAGCTGCGCCGGTTCCTGCAGAACCTGTGACCGCCCGCCCGCCGACCCTCACGAGCCGGCTGCTCCACGCCGGCTTCGCGGACCTCACGAGGTCGGCGTCGCTCTGGTCCGACCCGGCGCTGCAGGAGGCGCTCGCGGAGCCCGGTCGTGCGGACGCGCTCCTGGCGGCGGTCGGGACCTGCGCCGACCCGGACCTGGCGCTCCTGCAGCTCGTGCGCCTCGCGGAGCACCCCGACGCCCGCGAGCGGCTCGGGGCCCTGCTCGACGAGGGCGCCCCGCCGCGGGCGCGCACGCGCCTGCTGGCCGTGCTGGGCGCCTCGTCGGCTCTGGGCGACGAGGTCGTGCGCCGTCCCGAGCTCCTCGACGTCCTCGCTGTGCCCGACGGCGCGGCGCTCGACACGGACGACATCGAGCACGTCGATATCGAAGACATCGACATCGACGGCGAGGGGGAGGACGGCGCCGACCCCGGCCCGCGTACGGTGACCGGCCCGGCCGAGGTGCGTGCCGCGCTGCTGCGTGCCGTGGGCGCCGACCCGGGCGCCGCGGTGCCGGTCGCCGCCGACCCGGACGCCGGCCCGGGCGTCGGCTGGCCGGACGCGGGCGCGGCGACCACCACGGACGCGCTGCGCCGGGCCTACCGCGCCCGGCTGCTGGCGCTGGCGGCCGACGACCTCACCGCGAGCGAGCCGCTGACGCGCATGCCCGTCGTCGGGGCGGCGCTCGCCGACCTGGCCTCGGCCGCACTGGAGGCGGCGCTCGCCGTCGCGCGGGCCGAGCTCGACGACCACGGCGCGGGCGTGCGGCTCGCCGTCCTGGGCATGGGCAAGACCGGCGGGCGCGAGCTGAACTACGTCTCCGACGTCGACGTCGTGTACGTGTGCGAGCCGGGAGAGCTCCCGGACGGGGGCGTCCTCGACGAGGAGGCGGCGCTCGCCGTCGGAACCCGTCTCGCGACCGGGCTGCAGCGCGTGTGCTCGGCCACCTCCGCCGAGCCCGCCCTGTGGCCGGTCGACGCCGCACTGCGGCCCGAGGGCGCGCAAGGGCCCCTGGTGCGCACGCTGGCGAGCCATCTCGCGTACTACGAGCGCTGGGCGGAGACGTGGGAGTTCCAGGCCCTGCTCAAGGCGCGCCCCGTGGCCGGCGACGCGGCGCTGGGCCGCGACTACCGGGCGGCCGTGGACCCGTTCATCTGGTCGGCCGTGCACCGCGAGCACTTCGTCGAGGACGCCCGGGCGATGCGCCGCCGCGTCGAGCAGCACGTCCCGGCCGCCGAGGCGGACCGGCAGATCAAGCTGGGCAAGGGCGGCCTGCGCGACGTCGAGTTCACCGTGCAGCTGCTGCAGCTCGTGCACGGACGCGCGGACCCGCAGATCCGCTCGCCCCACACGCTGTCCGCGCTCGCCGCCCTGGCCGCCGGCGGGTACGTCGGGCGCGAGCACGCCGCGCGGATGGCGGTCTGCTATCGGTTCCTGCGCGCGCTGGAGCACCGGGTGCAGCTGTTCCGGCTGCGACGGACGCACCTGCTGCCCACCGCGGAGGAGGACCTGCGCCGCCTCGCGCGGTCGCTCGGCATGCGCACCGAGGGCGCGAAGGGCCTGCTGGAGCGCTGGCGGGCGACGCGGCGCGAGGTGCGCGCCCTGCACGAGGAGGTCTTCTACCGGCCGCTGCTGCCGGCCTCGGCGCAGCTCTCGGACGCCGAGCTGTCGCTGTCCCCGGACGTCGCGCGCGAGCGGTTCGCCGCCGTCGGCTACCGCGACCCCGACGGCGCGATGCGGCACGTCGTGGCGCTGACGGCGGGCACGTCGCGCCGGGCGGCGCTGCAGCGGCAGCTGCTGCCGGTGCTGCTCGGCTGGTTCGCCGAGGGCGCCGACCCGGACGGCGGGCTGCTGGCGTTCCGCAAGCTGTCCGACGAGCTGGGCGCCACGCCCTGGTACCTGCGCCTGCTGCGCGACTCCGAGAACGCCGCCTATCACCTGAGCCGGCTGCTGGCCTCGTCGACGTACCTCGCCGAGGCCCTGGCGCGCTCGCCCGAGTCGGTGCGCTGGCTCGCGGACACGTCGGGCCTCGAGCCCCGTGGCCCGCAGCGGCTGGCCGCGGAAGCGGACGCCATCCTCACGCGGGCCGACGAGCCGAGGTCCGCGGCCCAGCGGTTGAGGGCCCTGCGCCGTCGCGAGCTGGCCCGGACCGGGGCCGCCGAGGTCCTCGGCCTGCTGGCCCCCGTGGACGCCGCGGCCGCGGTCTCGGACGCCGCGGACATGGTCCTGGCCGGCGGCCTGCGCGCCGCCGAGCACGCGGCGCGCACCGAGCTCGAGCTGGGGGAGTCGCCGGAGGCGAACCCCACCCGGTTGCTCGTCGTCGCGATGGGGCGGCTCGGCGGACGCGAGATGGGGTATGGCTCGGACGCCGACGTGATGTTCGTGCACGAACCGGTGCCGGGCGCCGCGCCCCAGCTCGCGCAGGACTTCGCCACGCGCGCCGCGACGCGCCTGCGGGCGCTGCTGTCGGAGGTCGGCCCGGAGCCGACCCTGCCGGTGGACGCGGACCTGCGCCCTGAGGGCCGGCAAGGGCCCCTCGTGCGCACCCTCGACTCGTACGCCGAGTACTACGGGCGGTGGTCGAGCGTGTGGGAGGCCCAGGCGCTGCTGCGCGCCCGGCCGGTGGCGGGCGACGCCGGCGGAGAGGGCTCGCTGGGGTCCCGGTTCGAGGCGCTCGTCGACCCGCTGCGCTACCCGGCCGGCGGGCTCGACGTCGCGCGCCTGCGGGAGGTGCGGCGGATCAAGGCGCGGGTCGAGGCGGAGCGGCTGCCCCGGGGGGCGGACCCGTCGCGCCACCTCAAGCTCGGTCGCGGCGGCGTCGCGGACGTCGAGTGGACGGCACAGCTGCTCCAGCTGCAGTACGCGGGCGAGGTGCCGGCCCTGCGCACGACCGGCACGGTCGCGGCGCTCGACTCCGCGACCGCGGCGGGCCTCCTGGACCCCGAGGACGCCGCCCAGCTGCGTGACGCGTGGGTGCTCGCCTCGCGCCTGCGGTCGGCCGTCGTGCTCTGGTCCGGGCGCACCACGGGAGCGCAGACCGACCGGCTGCCGCACGACTCGCGCGACCTGGCCGGCGTCGCCGCCCTGCTCGGCGACGTGGGCACCGGGGGAGAGCTCGAGGAGCTCTACCTCCGCACCGCCCGCCGCGCCCGCACGGTCGTGGAGCGCGTCTTCTACGGCGAGGAGTGATGCGCTGCCGAGCGCGGGTCCCCCTGCGCCGCGGCATGCGGCACGATATGTCCATGCTGATGTCATCGCCGTCGCCCACGGGCGCGCCGACCGCTCGCCGCCGACCCTCGGGAGCGGTCGCGTGAGCGCCGGCCTGCTCGGCCTGCTCGACGACGTCGCGGCGATCGCCAAGCTCGCCGCCGCCTCGCTCGACGACGTCGGGGCGGCCGCCGCGAAGGCGACGGCGAAGGCCGCGGGCGTCGTCGTCGACGACACGGCCGTGACGCCGCAGTACGTGCACGGCGTCGCCGCGAACCGTGAGATCCCCATCGTCAAGAAGATCGCCTGGGGATCGATCCGGAACAAGGTGTTCTACATCCTCCCGGTGGCGCTGATCCTCAGCCAGTGGGCGCCGTGGCTGCTCACGCCGATCCTCATGCTGGGCGGCACGTACCTGGCCTTCGAGGGCGCCGAGAAGATCTGGGGTCGCCTGCGCGGGCACGAGGGGCACGACAAGCCCGCCGCGACGGTGGGACCGGATGCGGAGAAGAGCCTCGTCGCCGGCGCCGTGCGCACCGACCTCATCCTGTCCGCCGAGATCATGGTCATCGCCCTCAACGAGGTGGCGCACGAGCCGTTCTTCTCGCGGCTGCTCATCCTCCTCGTCGTCGCGCTCGCCATCACCGTGATCGTCTACGGCGTCGTCGGCCTCATCGTGCGGATGGACGACATGGGTCTGGCGCTCGCCGGCCGCGACTCGCGGGGCAGCCAGCGCGTCGGCCGCGCGCTCGTGACAGGGATGCCCAAGGTGCTCGCGGTGATCTCCGTCGTGGGGACCGTCGCGATGCTGTGGGTCGGCGGCCACATCCTGCTGACCGGCACCGACGAGCTCGGGTGGCACGCGCCCTACGAGTTCGTGCACCACCTCGAGGAGACCGTCGCGCACGCCGTGCCCGGCATCGGCGGGTTCCTCGGCTGGCTGGTCAACACGTTCTTCTCCGCCCTGGTCGGCGTGATCGTGGGCGCCGTCGTCGTCGCCGTCGTGCACGTGCTGCCCTTCGGGAAGAAGCACGGGTCCGAGCATGGGGCCGAGGGCGAGGCGGCGGCCGCCGACGAGCCGCAGGCCTGAGCCGCCGTCCGCCCGGGGTTTCCCGGGTGGACGACGGGCTCACGCGCGGGCGGTCACGACGCGACGGTCACCGCGCCGCGGTCGCTCTCGCGCAGCGCCACCTTGTTCACCTTGCCGGACGCGTTCGTCGGGATCGCGTCGAGGACGACGAGGTCCTTGGGCTGCTTGAACCGGGCGAGGGTGTCGCCCAGCCAGCCCTGCAGCTCCGCGAGGCCGAGCGGCTCGCCGGGGGTGAGGACGACGGCGGCGACGGGTACCTCGCCCCAGCGCTCGTCGGGTCGGCCGTACACGGCCGCGGCGGCGATCCGCGGGTGCGCGAAGAGGGCGTTCTCCACCTCGGCGCAGTACACGTTCTCGCCGCCCGAGATGATCATGTCCTTGAGCCGGTCGACGACCCAGACGAAGCCGTCCTCGTCCTGCCGCACCAGGTCGCCCGAGTGGAACCAGCCGCCGTCGAAGGCGGCCGCCGTCTCGGCGGGCTTGCGCCAGTACCCCTTCATGAGGTTCGGCCCCCGGTAGACGATCTCCCCGACGGTTCCGGGCGGGACGTCGCGGAGCTCGGTGTCGACGACGCGCCACTGGACGGTGGGGACCGGCCGGCCGACCGACCCGAGCTTGCGCAGGGCGTCCTCACCGCGCAGGGCGCAGGTGATGGGGGAGAGCTCGGTCTGGCCGAAGACGGCGACGTTGAGCGCGTCGGGGAACGTCTCGGCCATCGTGCGCAGCAGCGTGTCGGACGCCGGCGCGGCGCCCCAGCTGATGACGCGGAGCCGCAGGTCGCGCTCCCGGATGCCGGGGACGGCGCAGATCGCCTGCCACTGCTGCGGCACGTTGAAGACGATGGTGGCCCCCTCGCGCTCCCAGGCGTCGACCAGCGCCGCCGCGTCGAAGGCGCCGAGCGGGTGGATGACGGTCGGGATGCCCACCACGAAGTTGGCGGCGATCGACCCCAGCCCGGCGATGTGGAACAGGGGCGCGGTGAGGAAGGCGACGTCGGACTCGTCGAAGATCTCGTTCACCCGCAGGACGGTGAGGGACTGCGCCGTCATGTTGAGGTGGTCGAGCATGGCCCCCTTGGGGCGCCCGGTGGTGCCCGACGTGTACATGATGAGGCAGGTCGAGTCCTCCGGGACGTCGGGCGCGACGAACCCGTCGAGCGGCTCGGCCAGGAGGTCGGCGATGCTCTCCTGCCCGTCGGCGGCGTCGCCCACCACGACGACTCTGCGGAGGCGGTCGGTGAGCTGCCGTGCGGCCGAGAGCAGCGGGGCGAGCGGCTGGTCGACGACCACGAGGTCCGCGTCGGCGTCGTCGACGACGTAGGCGATCTCGGCGGGGGAGAGCCGCACGTTCATGGGGACCGCGACGGCGCCGAGCCGGTTGATCGCGAAGACGGTCTCGACCACGAGGGTGTGGTTGAGGGTCAGGAGCAGCACGCGGTCGCCGAACCCGACCCCGCGACGCTGCAGCGCCGCGGCGAGGGTGTCCATGTGCCGGGCGGCGTCGGCCCACGTGGTCACCTCGCCCAGGAACGAGAACGCGGTGGCGTCCGGCTTGGTGGCGGCGTGGGTCAGGACCTGGTTCATCCAGTGGTTGCGGCGGACAGTCGGGGGGATGGCGTCCGTGACGTCGCTCATGGCATGCACCTCTTCGTACGTGAGCCGAGTCGGGGCGGGGCGCCGTCGCCTCGTCCCGTCCGTTCCTGCCGCCCGCGGGGGTCGACGGGATCATGTTACTCACCATTCACATCGGAGTGCCAGACCCCGCGGGGAGCCGGCGTTAGTGTGTGCAGCGTGAGCGAGGCGAGGGCGGCGGACCAGGTCAGGAGGCGCCCTCGTGACCGGCGGCAGACCATCGAGGCGGCCGCCGCGGTCGCCTTCGCGGAGCGCGGGTACCACCGGGTGGCGATGCAGGACGTCGCCGACGCCGTGGGGATCACCGCGGCGGCGCTCTACCGGCACTTCGACAACAAGTACGAGCTGTTCCGCGAGATCGCGATGGACCTCGTCGCGCGGCTGACCGACGCGACCGCGGCGGTCGACGAGGTCGCCGACCGGACCCCGGCGACGGCGCGCGCGGAGGCGGAGACCGTCCTCGACGCCGTCTCGGGCGAGACGATCGCGATGCGGTCATCCGGGAACATCTATCGCTGGGAGAGCCGCTACCTGCGCCCCGAGGACCGCCGGGCCCTGGCCGCGGAGTTCACCGCGCTGCGGCGCCGTCTCGCCGGACCCGCCGCGATGCTGCGGCCCGACCTCGACGCGCACACGCTCGACCTGGTCGCCCTGGCCGCGCTGAGCGTGATCGCGAGCGTCACGGCCCACCGCACCCCGATGGCCGTCGCCTCCCTGCAGGGGCTCCTGCGCGAGGCGGCGATGCGCGTGCTCACCGACACGCCGGGTCCGGCGCCGACGGCGTCGTCGCCGGGCGACCGGCCGGCCGAGGAGCCCGCGCGGCCGAGCCGCCGGCGCGACCAGCTCGCGCAGGCGGGGATCGCGGCGTTCGCCCGGAGCGGCTATCACGAGGCCTCGATCGAGGAGATCGCCGCCGCGGTGGGGATTACGCCGTCGGGCGTCTACCGTCACTTCAGCGGGAAGTCCGAGATCCTGCGGACCGCGTGCGAGCGGGCCGCCGCGACCCTCGACGCCGCGGCGGAGGACGCGCTGGGGCGCCCCGACCCCCGCGAGGCGCTGCACAGTCTCGAGGCGGCGTACGTCCGTTTCGCCGTCGACGAGCGCGACCTCATGGACGTCTACACGGCGGACGTCGGGGCCCTCGACGCCGAGGACCAGCGCCGGCTGCGCCGGCTCCAGCGCGCGCACGTGGACGACTGGGTCGAGCTGCTCGGGCGGCTGCGCGCGGACCTCGAGCCGCGCGACCTGCGGTTCCTCGTGCACGCCGGTTTCAACGTCGTCGCCGACCTGAGCGTCGCCCTGCGCCGCAGCCCGGCGCCCGAGGCCAAGCGATGGATCGGGGTCGTGCTGGAGACCGTGCTGGGCGTCTAGTGCGCGGCTAGCCCCGAGTGCCCTTGGACCGTCCGTGCAGCAACGGGATCATCCGGGCGACCAGGTGCATGTCCTTCTCGGTGCGGTCCATGGTCAGGAGGTTGAGGGCCGCCTTCCGGGTCTGGCGCGCCACGGACTTCACCGTGCTGAACTCGCGCAGGCCGTCGGCGCCGTGGATGCGGCCGAACCCGGACTCCTTGACCCCGCCGAAGGGGAGGGCGGCGACCGCGGCGAACCCGAGCACCGAGTTGACGGTCACGACGCCGGCGCGCAGGGCGTCCGCGGCGGCGGACGCGGCGCGGGCGTCCTTCGTGAAGACCGCCGCGCCGAGCCCGTAGGGGGTCGCGTTCGCGCGCTCGACCGCCTCGTCCAGGGAGGTGACGCTGTTGATGACGACGAGGGGGCCGAACGTCTCGTGCCGCACCGCGAGGGAGCGCTCGTCGACGTCGGTGACGACGACCGGGCCGACCATCCGGCCGTGGATGCTCTCGGGGCCGCCGAGCACTGCCGTCCCCGATCGCACGGCGTCCTCGACGTGCCGGCGCACGACGTCCGCCTGGGCGGGCAGCGTCATGGGCCCGTACTGCGCGTCGGGGCCGGAGGTGCGAAGGCGCTGCGCCCGCTCGACGACGCGGGCGACGAGGTCGTCGCGCACCGCCTCGACGACGTATACGCGCTCGACGCCCACGCACGTCTGCCCGGCGTTGCCCATCGCCCCGAAGACGACGAAGTCCGCGGCGGCGTCGAGGTCGGCGTCGGCGGCGACGAGCAGGGCGTCCTTGCCGCCGCACTCCGCGACGATCGGCACCAGCCGCTCGGCGGCGGCCGCCATCACCTTCTTCGCGGTCGCGGTGGAGCCCGTGAACGCGACCTTGTCGACGTCGGCGGCGACGAGCGCGGCCCCCGTGGCCCCGTCGCCCGTGACGGCGACGAGGACGTCGTGGCCCACGGCCTCCTGCCAGCGCTCGGCGAGCCACACGGCCGGGCCGGGGGTCAGCTCGCTGGGCTTGAAGGCCACGGCGTTACCGGCCGCCAGCGCGTACGAGATGGAGCCCATCGGGGTGTAGAGCGGGTAGTTCCACGGGCCGATCACGCCCACGACGCCGTACGGCTCGTAGCCGACCGTGGCGTGCTGGTTGTAGTTGATCAGGCCCGCGCGCACCCGGCGGCGGCGCAGGACGCGGGCGGCGTTCTTCGCGGCCCAGTCCAGGTGCCCC
Source organism: Isoptericola sp. NPDC060257 (assembly GCF_042726645.1). Taxonomy (NCBI): domain Bacteria; kingdom Bacillati; phylum Actinomycetota; class Actinomycetes; order Micrococcales; family Promicromonosporaceae; genus Isoptericola; species Isoptericola sp. NPDC060257. The sequence goes on along the minus strand of NZ_JBHXAW010000073.1, from coordinate 6,084 downwards.
AGGGTGAGCATGACCTCGAGCAGGGCGTCGTCGGCCGGCTTCCCGGTCTCCGCGGCGATGAGGTCGGCCAGCTCCCGGGCGCGCAGCGCGATCCGCGACTTCCAGCGCAGGAGGTGCGCGCGCCGCCCGGCGGGACCCTGCTCGCGCCACCAGCGGGCGCCGTCGCGGGCGCCGGCGACGGCGGTGGCGACCTCCGCGGCGTCGGCCACCGGGTAACGACCGACGGGCTCGCCGTCGACGGGACGGTGCGTGGTGATCTGCCGGGCGTCCTGCCCGGCCTGGGAGGTCTGGTCCGCAAGCGTCATCGCCGGTCTCCTACTCCACGTCGAGCAAGACAAGTAAATCGCGACTCACACTCTAGGGCGGCCCCGGGCGGCGCGCAACGATTTCTCTAATCTTGGTTAGAAATCAGGTTAGGATCGGAGCATGGAGGTCACCGGGACGGAGGCGACGCGACCCGCGTCGAAGTCGGCGCAGACGCGCCAGCGCATCCTCGACGCGGCTGCGGAGGTGCTGTCGCGCAAGGGGTACGCGGGCACCCGTCTCGCCGACGTCGCCGCGGTCGCCGGTGTCCAGGCCCCCGCGATCTACTACTACTTCTCCTCGCGCGACGGGCTCGTCGAGGAGGTCATGTGGGAGGGCGCGCACCGTGTCCGGCTCCACGTCGAGGAGACGCTCGAGGCCCTGCCGGACGACACCACCGCCATGGAGCGGCTCCTCGTGGCCGTCGACGCCCACCTGCGCTACGAGCTGCAGGTGTCCGACTACGCCACGGCCTCGATCCGCAACGCCGGGCACGTCCCGGAGCAGCTCCGGGTGCGCCCGGCCGCGGAGGAGGCGCTCTACAGCCGGCTGTGGCGCGACCTATTCGTCGCCGCCCAGCAGGCGGGGGAGGTGCGCGCCGACCTCGACGTCAACACGTTCCGCCTGCTGCTGCTGGGGGCGATGAACTGGGTCGTCGAGTGGTGGAACCCGCGCACGCGGTCCCTCGACGAGCTGGTGGCGACCGCGCAGGGGATGGTCAGGCACGGAGCCGGGGCCGGCTGACCAGCTCCACCCGGGCCCGCAGCACCTCCTCGGCCTGGGCCACGGTGCGGCGCACCACCTCCCCGGCGGTCGGGACGTCGTGGATGAGGCCCTGCACGAGCCCGACCGTCCAGATCCCCGCGTCGAGGTCGCCGTCCTCGAAGACCTTCCGGCCCCGGGCGCCCGCGACCAGGTCGCGCACGTCCTCGAAAGTCCCGCCCTGCGCCAGGATCGCGACGACCTCGTCGCTGACGGCGTTCTTCGCGACCCGCACGGTGTTGCGCAGGGACCGGAAGATGAGGTTGGTGTCGAGCTCCGAGCCGGCCACGATCCGCTCCTTCACGGCCGCCGCGACGGGCGACTCGACCGTGCACAGGAACCGCGAGCCCATCGTGACGCCGTCGGCCCCGAGCGCCAGCGCCGCCGCGAGGCCGCGGCCGTCCGCGATCCCGCCGCAGGCGAGGAACGGGATCGTCAGCCGGTCCGCGGCGGCCGGGAGCAGCACCATGCCGGGCACGTCGTCCTCGCCGGGATGGCCGGCGCACTCGAACCCGTCGATCGTCACCGCCGTCACCCCGACCGCCTGGGCCTTGAGCGCGTGCCGCACGCTGGTGCACTTGTGGATCACGCGGACCCCGTGGGCGCCGAACATCTCCATGTGCGGCTCGGGGTTGGAGCCGGCGGTCTCGACGATCGTGATGCCGGCGTCGACGATCGCCCGCCGGTACTCGTCGTACGGCGGCGGGTCGATCGCCGGCAGGATCGTGAGGTTGACCCCGAGGGGCTTGTCGGTAAGGCGGCGGGCCCGCTCGATCTCCGTGACGAGATCGGCCGGGGTGGGCTGCGTGAGGGCGGTGATGATGCCCAGCCCGCCGGCCTCGGAGACCGCGGCGGCGAGCTCCGCCCGGCCGACCCACATCATGCCGCCCTGGACGACCGGGTGCTCGATCCCGAACGCCTCGGTGAAGCGTGTGCTGATCACGGGGCGCCCCTCACTCGTAGGTCTCGCCGGCGGCGGCCCGCGCGACGAGGGAGGCCGGGGGGCGGAACCGCTCGCCGTAGGTGTCCGCCAGCTCGTGCGCCCGCGCGACGAAGCCGTTCAGGCCGCCGTCGTACTGGTTGACGTACTGGAGCACGCCGCCGGTCCAGGCGGGGAAGCCGATGCCGTAGATCGACCCGATGTTCGCGTCGGCGACCGACGTGAGCACGCCGTCGTCGAGGCAGGCGATGGCGTCGAGGGCCTCGGCGAAGAGCATCCGCTCCTGCAGGTCCACCAGGGGGACGCGGGTGCTCCCCGACCCGTACCGCTCCCGCAGCCCGGGCCACAGGCGTGTGCGCCGGCCGGCCTCGTCGTAGTCGTAGAAGCCGCGGCGGGCCCGGCGGCCGGGACGGTCCTGGTCGTCGACCATCCAGTCGACGACGGCCTCGGCGGGGTGCGGCGCCCAGGTACTGCCCTCCGCCTCGTGCGCGGCCCGCGTCTCGGTGCGGATCTTCTGGGTGAGCGAGAGCGTGAGCTCGTCGAGGAGCTGCAGCGCGCCCGCGGGGTAGCCGGCCTGCAGCGCGGCCTGCTCCACGGACGCGGGCTCGACGCCCTCGCCCACGGCGGCGACGGCCTCGTCGATGAACCGACCGATGACCCGTGAGGTGAAGAAGCCTCGGGCGTCGTTGACGACGATCGGCGTCTTGCGGATCTGCAGCACGAAGTCGAAGACCTTCGCGAGCACCGCGTCGCTGGTGCGCGCGCCGCGGACGATCTCGACCAGCGGCATCTTGTCGACGGGGGAGAAGAAGTGGATGCCGATGAAGTCCTCGGCCCGGTCGACCCCCTCGGCCAGCAGCGAGATCGGCAGGGTGGACGTGTTCGAGCCGAGCACGGCGTCCGGCGCGACGACGTCCTGGATCTCGCGGAACACGGACTGCTTGAGGTCGACGGACTCGAAGACGGCCTCGACCACGAAGTCCACGCCCGCGAAGTCGGCGGGGTCGTCCGTGGTGACGATCCGCTCCAGCAGCGCGGCGCTCGCCTCCGGCGTCGTCCGCCCGCGGCCGAGCGCCTTCTCCTCGAGGCGGCGGGCGTAGTCCTTGCCCCGTTCCGCGGCGTCGAGGGACGTGTCCTTGAGCACGACGTCGATGCCGCTGCGGGCGGCCACGTAGGCGATGGCGGCGCCCATCATCCCGGCGCCCACGACGCCGACCTTCGTGGCGCGGGACGTCGGGTACCCGGAGGGCCGGCTGGCGCCGGCGTTGATGCTCTCCAGGTCGAAGAAGAACGCCTTGATCATGTTCTTCGCCACCGGCGAGTGCGTGAGCTGCACCAGGTAGCGGGTCTCGATCGTCGAGGCGGTGTCGAAGTCGACGTACGCGCCCTCGACGGCGGCCGCCATCGCGGCGCGCGGCGCGGGCATCGGGGCGCCCTTGACCTGCCGGCGCAGCATCGCGGGCATGGCGGCGAGCGCCTGCGCGAGGGACGGCGAGGTGGGTGCCCCTCCGGGCAGCCGGAAGCCCTTGACGTCCCACGGCTTGACCGGCTCGGGGTTCGCGAGGATCCACGCCTTCGCGCGGTCCCGGAGCTCCGCTGCGGGGACCACCTCGTCGACGAGTCCGACCTCGAGCGCGCCCTCCGCGGTGAACTTCGTGGCCGGCAGGATGACGTCCGCCAGGGCCTTCTGCAGCCCGAGCATCCGCACCGTGCGGCTCACGCCGCCGCCGCCGGGCAGCAGGCCGAGGGAGACCTCGGGCAGGCCGAGCCGCAGTCCGACGTCGCCCGCGGCGATGCGGTGGTGGGTGGCGAGCGCGACCTCGAGCCCACCGCCCAGCGCCGTCCCGTCGATCGCGGCGACCACCGGCCGGCCCAGCCGCTCGATGCGGCGCAGCAGGGACTTCACGTGCTCGATGTCCGCGGTCTCCTCGGCCGACCGTGCCGGGTCGGCGGAGCGGAGCAGCTCGAGGTCACCGCCGGCGAACCAGCTCTTCTTCGCGGACGCGAGGACGACGCCGGAGATCCGGTCGCGCTCGGCCTCCAGGCGCTCCACGCTCGCCTCGAGCGCGGCCCGGAAGTGGGCGTTCATGGTGTTGGCGCCGCGGTCGGGGTCGTCCATGGTGAGGGTGACGACGCCGTCGCCGTCCTCGTCCCAGGCGTACCCGCCCCGCACGCCCGCCCGGTCCTCGATGACGCTCATGCCGTCTCCTCTTCCTCGACCCGCTCGATGATGGTGGCGATGCCCATGCCGGCCCCGACGCACAGCGTGGCGAGGCCGCGACGCAGGTCGCGGCGCTCCAGCTCGTCGAGCAGCGTGCCGAGGATCATCGCGCCCGTGGCGCCCAGCGGGTGCCCCATGGCGATCGCCCCGCCGTTGACGTTGACCTTGTCGTGCGGGATGCCGAGCTCGCGCTCCCAGTGCATGACGACCGAGGCGAACGCCTCGTTGAGCTCGAACAGGTCGATGTCGTCCACCGTGAGGCCCGCGCGGTCGAGCGCCTTGCGCGTGGCGGGCGCCGGCCCGGTGAGCATGATGGTGGGCTCCGACCCCGTGACGGCGGTCGCCACGACCCGCGCGCGCGGCCGCAGGCCGAGCCGCTCGCCCGCCTCCCGGCTGCCGACCACGACGAGGGCCGCGCCGTCGACGATGCCGGACGAGTTCGCGGCGGTGTGCACGTGGTCGATCGACTCGAGCCAGTGGTACTTCTGCAGCGCCACGGCGTCGAAGCCCGCCTGCGACCCGGGGATCTCGAACGCGGGCTTGAGGTGGCCCAGGCTCTCGACCGTGGAGCCCGGCCGGCGGTGCTCGTCGTGGTCGAGCAGCGTGACGCCGTTGAGGTCGCGCACGGGCACGACCGAGCGGGCGAACCGGCCCTCGCGCCACGCCTCGTCGGCCCGCCGCTGCGACTCGACCGCGTACCCGTCCACGTCCTCGCGCGAGAACCCGTCGAGGGTGGCGATGAGGTCGGCGCCGATGCCCTGGGGGACGAAGTAGAGGTCGTAGTTCGTGGTCGGGTCCTGCACGTAGGCCCCGCCGTCCGACCCGATCGGCACGCGCGACATCGACTCGACGCCGCCCGCGAGGACGAGGTCCTCGAAGCCGCTGGCCACCTTCTGCGCGGCGACGTTGACCGCCTCCAGGCCGGAGGCGCAGAACCGGTTGAGCTGGACGCCCGCGACGGTCTCGGGCAGGCCGGCGACCAGCGCCGCGGTGCGGGCGATGTCGCCGCCCTGCTCGCCGACGGGCGACACGACGCCGAGCACGACGTCGTCGACCGCCGCCGGGTCCATCGTGGGATGGCGTTCCTCGAGCGCGTGGATCAGCCCGACCACGAGGTCGACGGGCTTGACGCCGTGGAGCGCCCCGCCGCGGTTCTTGCCGCGCGGCGTACGGACCGCGTCGTAGATGTATGCCTCTGTCACGGATGTCCTCACAGCCCGAGGCCCCGACCGACGATCTCCTTCATGATCTCGGTCGTGCCTCCGTAGATGGTGGTGATGCGGGCGTCCTCGTAGTCCCGCGCGATGCGGTACTCGCGCATGTAGCCGTAGCCGCCGTGGAGCTGCAGGCAACGGCCCACGACGTCGACGTACTGCTCGGTGGTCCAGAACTTGGCCGCGGCGGCGTCCTCGGGGTCCAGGGTGCCGGCGTCGTGCCGCGTGAGGCAGTCGTCCACGAGCGCGCGGCTGGCGCGCACGGCGGTGACCATCTCGGCGAGCTCGAACCGGGTGTTCTGGAACGACCCGATCGGCTGCCCGAAGGCCTGCCGCTGCTTCACGTACTCCAACGTGCGCTCCAGCACGCCCTCGCTGGAGGCGACGGCGGCCGCGGCGATGGAGATGCGCTCCTGCGGGAGGTTGCGCATGAGGCCCGCGAACCCGGTGCCGTCGTCGCCGAGCAGGTTCGCGGCCGGGACGCGCACGCCCTGGAAGGAGAGCTCGCTCGTGTCCTGGGCGTGCAGGCCGATCTTGTCGAGCCGGCGTCCCCGCGAGAAGCCGGGGGAGTCGGCCGGGATCACCAGCAGGCTCAGGCCGCGGTGCGGGTGCTCGCCGGTGCGCACGGCCGTGACCACGAGGTC
>NZ_JBHXAW010000072.1:0-17244 GCF_042726645.1 Isoptericola sp. NPDC060257 | reverse complement strand
GCTGGTCGCGTCCTTGAGTCCGGCCTGGGCGCCCGCCGTCCCGTCGTAGCCGTGCGGCCACCACTCCTGGTCGAGGAGGCGGTCGACGGCCTGGGCGGCGAGCGCGCGCTCGGTGCCGGCGAGCTGCTCGACGACCATGCGGCGCAGTGCCGCGGGGGCGTCGACGTTCGCGTCCAGCCAGCCGCGCACGGCGTCGCGCAGCGCGGCCGACGCGAGCGGCGCCGGGTAGAGCCCCTCGATGAGCTCCTCCGCGATGTGGTAGCTGCGCGTGGTCCAGATCGGCAGCAGCGCGTCGACGTAGCGGGCGGCGAACGGCTCGAGCACGGCCGGGTCGGTCACGTGCACGAAGCCGGCGGCCGTGGAGCGGATGATCGCGTTCGGCACGTCCGCCTGGTCGACGACGGACGCGAACGCGGCCTCCTTGCCCGCGACGGTGGGCGTCGCCGCACGCGCCCGGGCGGCCGCCTGCCGGCCGGTGGCCGTGTCGTCCTGCGCGAGGGCGGCGTCGATCTCGGCGTCGTCGGCCGCGCCGAGCAGCACGAGGCTCTCCAGCAGCTCCCACCGCAGGTCGGTGTCCACGGTGAGCCCGTCGAGCGCGACCGCGCCGTCGAGCAGACCCCGCAGCGGGGCGACGTGGTCCGGCGTCGACGCGAGCTGCGCGAAGAACTTCACCAGCTGCAGCTGCAGGTCGGAGCCCGCGGCCGCCTCCTGCGCGAGACCCCAGAGCCGGTCGCCGATCCGCGCCAGGGTGGCGGCGCGGCGCTCGGGCGCCACGTACGACCGGGCGGCCAGGCCGAGCTGGTTCAGCGTGGTGCGCACCGTCGTCGACTCCGTCTCGGCGGCGATGTTGCCGAGCACGAGGTCCACGTACGACGACGCCGGCGTCTCGCCGTCGCGCACGGCGTCCCACACGGAGCCCCACACGAGGGACCGGGCCAGCGGGTCGGAGATGCGCGACAGGTGCTCCACGGCCGCCGCGAGCGACGCCTCGTCGAGGCGGATCTTCGCGTACGCGAGGTCCTCGTCGTTGAGCAGCACGAGGGCCGGGCGCTCGCGGCCCACCAGGTCCGCGACCTCGGTGCGCTCGCCGTCGACGTCGATGACGACCTGGTGCGTGCGGGTCAGCACCCCGTCGACGAGGTCGTAGAAGCCGATCCCGAGCCGGTGCGGGCGGATGGTCGGGTAGTCGGCCGGGGCCGACTGCAGCACGGCGAAGCCGGTGATGCGGCCCTCGGCGTCCATCTCGATCTCGGGGCGCAGGGTGTTCACGCCGGCCGTCTCGAGCCACGCCTTCGACCAGGCGGTCAGGTCGCGGCCGCTGGTGGCCTCGAGCTCGACCAGCAGGTCGCGCAGCTCGGTGTTGGACCAGGCGTGCTTGCGGAAGTACGCGGAGACGCCGGACAGGAACTCGTCCCGCCCGACCCAGGCCGCGAGCTGCTTGAGCACGGACGCGCCCTTGGCGTACGTGATGCCGTCGAAGTTGACCTGCACGTCCTCGAGGTCGCGGATCTCGGCGACGATCGGGTGCGTGGAGGGCAGCTGGTCCTGCCGGTAGGCCCACGTCTTCTCCATCGCGGAGAACGTGGTCCAGGCGGCCTCCCACTCGGTGGCCTCGGCGGTCGCGAGCGTGGACGCGTACTCCGCGAACGACTCGTTGAGCCAGAGGTCGTTCCACCACTTCATGGTGACGAGGTCGCCGAACCACATGTGGGCCAGCTCGTGCAGGATCGTCACGACGCGGCGCTCGCGGACGGCGTCGGTCACCTGGGAGCGGAAGACGTACGACTCGGTGAAGGTGACGCAGCCCGGGTTCTCCATCGCGCCCATGTTGTACTCGGGCACGAAGAGCTGGTCGTACTTGTCGAACGGGTACGGCACGCCGAACGTCGACTCGTAGAACTCGAAGCCCTTGCGGGTGGTCTCCATGATGTAGTCCGCGTCCAGGTGCTCGGCGAGCGAGGTGCGGCAGAAGACGCCGAGCGGGATCGTGCGGCCGTCGGAGGACGTCAGCTCGCCCCGCTGCACGGCGTACGGGCCGGCGACGAGGGCCACGAGGTAGGACGAGATGCGCGGCGTCGGCTCGAACGTCCAGGTCGCGGCCGGGACGTCGGCGTCCGTCGCGTGCGTGGCCGGCGTCGGCTCCGGCGTCGGCTGGTTCGAGACGACCTGCCAGGCCGCGGGCGCCGTGACGGTCACCTGGTAGGGCGCCTTGAGGTCGGGCTGCTCGAAGGTCGCGAAGACGCGGCGGGCGTCCGGCACCTCGAACTGGGTGTAGAGGTAGACCTCGCCGTCCACGGGGTCGACGAAGCGGTGCAGGCCCTCGCCGGTGTTCATGTAGGCGCAGTCGGCGACGACCCGCAGCTCGTTCGTCGCGGCCAGGCCGGTCAGGGCGATGCGCGAGTCGGCGAACACCTCGGCCGGGTCCAGGGCGACGCCGTTGAGCACGACCTCGCGCACCGACGGCGCGACCAGGTCGACGAACGTGCTCGCGCCGGGGGTGGCGGAGAACCGGATGACGGTGGTGGACGCGAACGTGGTCGGTCCGGTGGTGAGGTCGAGGTCGACGGCGTACGACTCGACGTCGGTGACGACGTCGGCGCGCTCGATCGCCTCGGCGCGGGTGAGGTTCTCTCCGGGCACGGGTTCTCCCTTGTCTCCAGGTGGTGCAGCGTGGTGCAGCGCGTGATGGGCGCGCAGGCTCGCGCACGATGATGCCACCTCGGGCCTGCCGGGACGCACGGGATTCCCGGGGCCCGGTGCGTACGGGGCGGGGGCGGGTTCGACCGCCGAGACCCGATCGTGACATCCTGCCCGGTGCGTCGCCGCCGTGCGGGTCCCCGCCACCCGGGGCACGACGCCCGAGGAGTGACTGGAGGGAGTCCAGATGTCCGGCACCGTTCCGCCGCCCCCGCCGGGGTCCGACGGCAGGCCGTCGACCGTGCCGCCGGCAGTGCCGCCGGCGGTTCCGTCGGCATCGCCGGCCACCGGTGTGCGCCGCGTCGCGTCCGCGTACCAGCGCCCCGTCGGCACCGACCCGATGGCCGAGGTGCCGCTGCAGCAGGTCACGGCACCCGCGCCTGCCACGCCCCCGGCGGGGGCGGCGTCGGTGCACGCCCCCGTGCCCCCGCCCCCGGACGCCGGGGCCACGGCGCCGCAGCAGGCCGCGTACCCGCCGGCCGCCCAGCACACCCAGCAGCTGCCGCCGACCTACGCGGCACAGCCGGCGTACGCGCCCCAGCCCGCCTACGCTCCCCAGCCCGCCTACGCCCCGGCCCCGGTCCCTGCCGCGGCGGCGACGCAGGTGCACCCGCCGTACGCGCAGCCTGCGCCGCAGGCCGCGGCCGGGTACGCGGCTCCGGCCGGGTACGCCGCGCCGGCGGCGGTCGGCGCGCCACCGCCCCCGCCCGCCGCGCCGTCCCGACGACGTCGGCTCTCCGCCGGGTGGATCGCGTTCATCGCGGTCGACGTGGTGCTCATCGTGACGATGGTGGTGCTCGCCGTGCAGATGTTCGGTGCGCCGTCGCCCACCGCCCCGCAGGCGGGAGGCGCCCCCGTGGCGTCGCAGGAGCCCTCGGCGTCCGCGTCCGAGGAGGCACCGATGCAGGGCGAGGTGCTCGCGCGGTTCGCGGCGCCGTCCACGAACATCACCTGCTCGATCTACGCCGACGGCGCGTCCTGCGGGATCGCCCAGCTCAACCAGCAGCCGGCCCCGATGGAGGGGTGCGACGGCACCACCGGGTACGTGGTGACGGTCGACGGCGAGGGGAAGGTCGCGCAGCCGTGCGTCCCGAAGGACCAGCAGCCGAAGCCCGCCGGGGACGACGTCGACGTCCTGGAGTACGGCGACTCGATCACCGAGGGCGACTACACCTGCACCAGCGAGGACACGGGCATGTCGTGCACGCACGACCCCACCGGCAACGGCTTCTCCCTCGCCCGGGCCGGCATCGGCACCAGCTGACCCCGCCCCCGGCCGGCTCCTGAGACGTCCCCCGACGCGGCGAGGCCGCCGACCGTGCTCCGGTCGGCGGCCTCGTCGCGTCAGGACGTCCGGCGGGTCACCAGATGCGCACGCGCTCCTCGGGGGCGAGCCACAGGGCGTCGTCGGGGCCCACGCCGTAGGTGGCGTGGAACTCGTCGATGTTGCGGATCACGCCGTTGCAGCGGAACTCGTTGGGGGAGTGCGGGTCCGTGGCGATGCGCCGCACCACCTCCTCGTCGCGGCCCTTGGACTGCCACACCTGCGCCCAGCCGAGGAAGACGCGCTCCAGACCGGTGAGGCCGTCGACGACGGGCGCGTCGTCCAGCGGGGTGCCGAGCGCGATGCGGTACGCCTTGATCGCGATGGACAGCCCGCCGAGGTCGCCGATGTTCTCGCCGATGGTCAGCGCGCCGTTGACGTGCGGTCCGTCCGCGGTCAGCTGCGCCGGGCGGAAGGCGTCGTACTGCGCGATGAGGGCCTGGGTGCGCTTCTCGAACTCGGTGCGGTCCGTCTCGGTCCACCAGTCCTCGAGGCGGCCGTCGCCGTCGTACTTGGAGCCCTGGTCGTCGAAGCCGTGGCCGATCTCGTGCCCGATGACGCCGCCGATGCCGCCGTAGTTCACGGCGTCGTCGGCCTCGGGGTCGAAGAACGGCGGCTGCAGGATCGCCGCGGGGAAGACGATCTCGTTCATGCCCGGGTTGTAGTAGGCGTTGACCGTCTGCGGCGTCATGAACCACTCGTCGCGGTCGATCGGGCGCCCGATCTTGCCGAGCTCGTGGTCCTGCTCGAACGCGTGCGCGCGGCGCACGTTGCCGACCAGGTCGGCGGCGTCCACCTCGAGGGCGGCGTAGTCGCGCCACTTCACCGGGTAGCCCACCTTGGGCGTGAACCGCTCCAGCTTGGCGAGCGCCTTCACCTTCGTCTCGGGCGTCATCCAGTCCAGCGCCTCGATGGACTCGCGGTACGCGGCCACGAGGTTCGCGACGAGCGTGTCCATCCGCTCCTTGTGCTCCGGCGGGAAGTGGCGGGCCACGTACTGCTCGCCCACGGCCTCGCCGAGCGCCCGCTCGACGAGCGCGACCCCGCGCTTCCAGCGGTCGCGCACCTCCTGGGCGCCCGACAGCGTGCGGCCGTAGAAGTCGAAGTTGGCGTCGACGGTGGCGTCGTCCAGGTAGGCCGCGCGGGCGGTGACGAGGTGGTAGGCGGCCCAGAGCTTCCAGTCGGCGAGCGGCTCGGTCCGCCACAGCTCGGCGAAGCCGGTCGCGAACGACGGCTCCCGCACCACCAGGGCGTCCAGCGAGCCGGCGGGTGCGCCGAGCGCCGCCGCCCACGCCCGCCAGTCGAAGCCGGGCGCCCGCTCGACGAGGTCGGCGAGCGTCATCGGGTTGTAGGTGAGGTCGGCGTCGCGGTCGCGCACCACGTCCCAGTGGTGGGCGGCGAGCTTCGTCTCGAGGGCGAGCACGCGCTGCGCGGCGTCCTCGGGGTCGGCGCCCGACCCGGAGGTGGCGCTGACGCCCGCGATGCGCAGCATGCGTGCCAGGTGCGGCAGGTACTTGTCGCGGACGGGCGCGTACTGGTCCTCGCGGTAGTACGCCTCGTCGGGCAGGCCCAGGCCGCCCTGCACGAGGTAGGTCACGTAGGTCTCGGGGTCCTTGGCGTCGTTGTCGACGTAGAAGGCGACGGCGCCGCCCCCGCCCGTGCGCTGCAGGGCGCCGAGCACGTCGACCAGCTCGGCGGGCGACGTCGCCGCGGCGATCTGCCCCAGCTCCGCGGCGATCGGCTCCGTGCCGAGCCGCTGGACGCGGTCGGCGTCGAGGAAGCTCGCGTACAGCGCGCCGATCTTCGCGGGGGTGGACGCGGGGTCGAGGTCGTCGGTGGCGGCGAGGTCGGTGATGATCTCCCGCACGCGCTCCTCCGACAGGTCGTGCAGCGCGCGGAACGCGCCGTCCATGGCGCGGTCGGCGGGGATCTCGTGCTGGGCGATCCAGCGCCCGTTGACGTGGCGGTACAGGTCGTCCTGCGGTCGGACGGCCTGGTCGAGGGCGCTGAGGTCGATGCCGGACCGCAGCCCGGTGGCGTCGGCAGTCATGGCGTCACCCTACGGCTCGCCGCCCACGTGCGGCGCGGGTCGAACCCTGCGGGCGACCTGAGGGAGAATGTGGGCATGCGCCTGCACATCGCCGCCGATCACGCCGGCTACGAGCTCAAGACCCACCTCGTCGACCACCTGCGCGCCGCCGGGCACGACGTCGTCGACCACGGCGCCCACGAGTACGACCCGCAGGACGACTACCCGGCCTTCTGCATCGCCGCGGGCGAGGCCGTCGTCGCGGAGCCGGGCTCGCTCGGCGTCGTCATCGGGGGCTCGGGCAACGGGGAGCAGATCGCCGCGAACAAGGTCGTCGGCGTGCGCGCCGTGCTGGCCTGGTCGCTGGAGACGGCGACGCTCGGCCGTCAGCACAACGACGCCAACGTCATCGCCGTGGGCGGCCGGATGCACAGCGTCGAGGAGGCGACGTCGTTCGTCGAGGCGTTCGTCGCGGAGCCCTTCAGCGGCGACGCCCGCCACCAGCGCCGCATCGACAAGCTGGCCGTGTACGAGGCGTCGCACGACGTCTCCGCCATCGCCTGACCCGACCGTCCGACGTGCCAGAGGGTCACACCGTCCACCGCCTCGCGCGTGCCCTGGACGGGCTGTTCGGCGGCGAGACGCTCGCCGTGTCCAGCCCGCAGGGCCGGTTCGCGGGCGGCGCCGCGCTGCTCGACGGCCGCCGGATGGTGGCCGCCGAGGCGTGGGGCAAGCAGCTCTTCTGCGCCTTCGCGCCCGCCCTGTCCGACGCCGAGCCCGCCGTCGTGGACGGTGCGTCCGACAGGGCGGGCGACGTGCGCTGGCTGCGGGTGCACCTGGGGCTGTACGGGGCGTGGTCGTTCGCCGGCGACGGCAGCGCCGCCGTGGTGCACGCGATCGGCGCGCCGCGCCGTCGCATCGGCGAGCGCGAGTCGACGCCGGACGACGGCGGCGACGCGGGTGTCGCCGCCGACGCCGCGGGGGAGTGGGCTCCGCCCTCCCCGCGCGGCGCCGTCCGGCTCCGGCTGCTGGGCGCGCACGCCGTCGCCGACCTCACCGGGCCGACCGCGTGCGAGGTGCTCACCGGCGCGGAGAAGGCCGCCGTCGAGGCGCGGCTCGGACCGGACCCCATCCGCGACGGGGGCGACGCGGCCCGCACGGCGTTCGTCGAGCGCGTGCGGCGCTCGCGCGTGACGGTCGGCCAGCAGCTCATGGACCAGGCGGTGATCGCCGGCGTCGGCAACATCTACCGGGCCGAGGCGCTGTTCCGGGCCGGCGTGGACCCGCTGCGCCCGGGCCGCGACGTGCCGGCGGCGGTGCTCGCCGCGGTCTGGGACGACCTGGTCGTGCTCATGCGCGACGGCGCCGACCGCGGAGCGATCGTCACCACCCGGCCCGAGCACCGGGTGGCGGACGGCGGTGGCGGCCGGGTCACCCGGCAGAACACCGACGGCGACGCCGACGCCGTGCCCCGGGACGCCTCGTTCTACGTGTACCACCGCGACGGCCTGCCGTGCCGCGTCTGCGGCGCCCCGGTGCTCACCAAGGAGCTCGCCGGCCGCAACCTCTTCTGGTGCGGCGTCTGTCAGGTCTGAGGACCCGGCACCGGATCCAGCACCTTCGCCAGGTGCCGGCCCGCGGCCTCGCCCCAGTCCGCCCACTCGGCCTCGGTGGCCTCGGCCAGCGCGCCGCACCACGTCCAGGCGCGGTTGACGGCGTGCGTGACGCCGGCCGCGCGTCGCAGGTCGTCCCACGCCGGGGCGTCGCCCTCCGCGCCCACCGGAGGCAGACCCCGCGCGGCGCACCAGGCGTCCCACGCGCGGCGGTACGCCCGCTCGACGGGCGCCCAGTCGGTGCCCCCGTCGCGGGCGACCGCGGACGACACCTCGAGCACCTCGAGCGGGTGCGCCCACTGGGCGTCGCCGAGGTCGAACACGTGCAGGCCGCCGTGGACCTCGAAGACGTTGCCCGGGTGCAGGTCGCCGTGCTGCAGGGTGCTCGGCAGCGGGCTGTCGGCCAGGATGGCCGCCGCCGTCACCACCGCCGCGCGGGCCTCGCGGAGGCGTGCGGCGAAGGGGTCGGCGGGGCGGGCCGGGTGGCCGGCGGGGAAGCCCTCCAGGAGGTCGAGCACGGCGTCGAGGCGCGCGGGCACCGTGCCGGCGGAGCAGTCGGGCAGCCCGCTGGCGCGCAGCGCGGCGCCGTGCCCGACGAGGGTCTGCTGGAGGTGCGCGAACCGCGTCAGGAGAACGGCCCAGTCGCCGGCGTCCGGCGCGCGACGCTCGCGGAGCGTGGCGCCCCGGTCGGCCGTGAGCAGCCACCCCCGGTCCGCGTCGACGGCGGCGGGGGCGTCGACCGCGTCGGGGGCGAGCTCGGCCAGCAGCGCCTGCAGGGCCGGCTCGAACGACGCCGACCGGCAGGCGGCCTTGAACCAGTAGCGGCCGGCGTCCGTGTCCACGACCAGCTGCGTGGACCACGGACGCACCCGAGGCTGCTGGGGCGGCGCCACCACCCGCACGCCGCGGCGAGCGAGCGCCTCGGTGATCCAGGCCGTGGCCTCGGCGTGCCACGCCGCCGAGGCCGCGGTCGCGGAGAACGCCGCCCCCACCGTCAGAACACCCACCCGCAGGCGGGCGCGAGCGGCCAGCCGAACGCCGCGCCCGCGCCGGCGAGGGCGCCGGGCGTCCGCTCCGTGACGAGCCCCGCCCCGCCGAGCGCGGCGAGCGACGTGCCGCCCAGGTAGGCGGCGCCGAGCTCGCGCACGTCCAGCTCGAGGTCCGGCGCCGCGTCGGTGCGCTCGCAGGTCGCCGCCCCGAACGCGGTCGCGTGCAGGCGCCACGACCCGGCGTTGTCGGGCAGCCGGGAGTCGGTGAGGCCGAGCACCACGTCGACGTCGGCCTGGTAGCGGCGGCCCGCGAGCGCGGCGGGCACGTCGACGACGCGCACCCACACGTTGTCGGTGACGCGGGCGCCTGCGGCCCGCGGGTCGACGAGCAGGCTCATGACCGCGTCGTCGACGGGCAGCAGGAACGGGTCCGTGCTGCTCATGAGGTCGAGGTCGAGCAGCACACCCCACAGGGCGCGCGCGGCGGCGGGGTCGAGGGCGACCACGTCGCCCAGGTGCACGGTGCCGCGCGGCCCGGTGACCTGCCAGTCCAGGCTGCGCCGGAACGTCGCGTAGCCCCGCGGCTCGCCGTCGCGCTCGACGACGACGATCCGCAGCGACTCCCGCCCGCTCGCGCGGAACGACTTCGGGTCCGCCCAGTAGCTCTCCCAGAGCTCCTCGGTCTCTCGCGTCGCCCAGCCCGGCCGGTTGATCCCGGCCGGACCGACGGGCAGGCCTGGAGCGCGGTGCAGGCGCGCCACGAGGTCGCCGTGCCGTGCTCGGTCGGCGTGCTCCACGCGCACCGTGTGGTCCGCGGCGCCGGGGACGTCGCGCAGGGCGGCGCCGCGCGGGACGGAGACGCGCTGGTCGTCGGCAGTCTTGCCGTACCCGAACCGCCCGTAGATGGCGGTCTCCGCGGCGAACAGGGCGGAGAGGGGCTCGCCGCGCCGGCGGCAGTCCTCGAGGTGCTGGTCGATCATCGCGGTGAGCAGCCCGCGACGGCGGTGCTGCGGGTGGACGCCGACCCAGGTCAGGCCTGCCGTGGGCAGCGTGGCGCCCGGCACGGGGAAGTGGCTGAACGGGTACGACGCGTGGATCGCGGCCAGCCCGTCGGCGGCGTCCACGGGCTCGACGCCCACCGTCCGCTCCCACGTCAGGGGCAGCGGCAGGTCGTCGAACTCCGCGACCGCGTGCGGGTCGGGGAACGCCCAGGTGTCCAGGTCGAGCAGCGCGGTGCGGTCGTCGGCGGTGAGCGGGCGGCCGCGGTAGCCGGCGGGCAGGGCGGTGGGGGAACGGTCGAAGGTCACCCGCCGATCGTGGCGTGGTCCGGAGCCGTGGGCCAGCGGATTTCCGGGCCCGCCGGACGAGCCGTCGGACGGGCCTCCGGCGGACCCGCGCGACGGCCTGGCACCGAGGTCGGCGGCGGGTCGTAGGGTCGCGGTGTGCCACCCCGCGCCGCGACGTCCGACGAGCCCCTCGACGCCCCCGACGAGTATGCCGCGGAGGTGCTCGCCCTGGTGCGCCGCATACCGTCAGGCCGCGCCATGACGTACGGCCTGATCGCCGAGATCGTCGGCGAGCGGCTCGGTCGCGGCGGGCCTCGACAGGTCGGGAACGTCATGGCCGGCTCCGGCGACCGCTACGCGCACCTCGTGCCGGACGGCGCCGCGGTGGTCGGCCCCGTGCAGGACAACCACCCCGTGCCCTGGTGGCGCGTGGTGAACGCGTCCGGCGCCCCGCCGGCGCGGCACGTCACCGCGGCCCTGGACGCGCTGCGCGCCGAGGGCCGCCCGCTCTCCCGCGACGGCCGGCGCGTGGACCTGCGCCGGGCCGTCTGGTTCCCCGAGGACGGCTGAGCCCAGGAGCTCCGGCGGCGGTCAGGCCTTCTTCGGCGCCACGCGGGCGGCGGCCGCACCGGCGGTCGCGCGCACGCGGGCACCCAGCGGCGTGCCGCCGTCGGCGTCCTTGCGGGCCGCCTGTGCCGCGGCGAGCACCGTGAGCATCGACGACGGGTCGCCCTGCAGCAGCATCGTGGTCAGCGCCGTGCCGTCCCAGCGGGCCAGGTCGCGCGCGACCTTGTCCGCCGGGCCGACCAGCGCGACCTCCTCGACGAGCTCGGTCGGCACGGCGCGCGCGGCGTCCTCCCGGCGTCCCGCGAGGAACAGCGCCTGGACCTCGTCGAGCTCGGTCGCGTAGCCGAGGCGGTCCAGCGACGCCTTGTGGAAGTTGGCCTCCTTCGAGCCCATGCCCCCGGCGTACAGCGCGATGTGCGGGCGGATGACGTCCGCCGCGGCCTCGACGTCGTCGCGCACCACCACGGGCACCGTCGCGAGCACCTCGAACCCGGACGACGGCGCGCGCTCGTCGGCGCGCTGCGCGAACCCGGACGCGAGCAGCTCGCGGTGCTCGGCGTCGGCGCGCGGCGCGTAGAAGCCCGCCATCCAGCCGTCGGCGATCTCGGCGGCGAGCGTCACGTTCTTCGGGCCCTGGGCCGCCAGCACGATCGGGATGTCGGCGCGGCGGGGGTGCACGGTCGGCTTGAGGGCCTTGCCGAGGCCGGTGGCGCCGGGGGCGTCCGCGGGGAGCGGGAGGCGGAAGAACTCGCCGTCCGCGGTGACCGGGCGCTCGCGGGCGAAGACCTGGCGCACGACGTCGACGTACTCGCGGGTGCGCGCCAGCGGGCGGCGGTACGGCTGGCCGTACCAGCCCTCGACGACCTGCGGCCCCGACGCCCCGAGCCCGAGCACGAACCGGCCGCCCGAGAGGTGGTCGAGGGTGATCGCCTGCATGGCCGTCGCGGTCGGGGTGCGGGCCGCCATCTGCGCGATGCCGGTCCCGAGGCGCAGGCGGCGGGTGCGGGAGCCCCACCAGGCGAGGGGGGTGAACGCGTCGGAGCCGTACGCCTCCGCCGTCCAGACCGAGTCGAGGCCCAGCGCCTCGGCCGCGACGAGCGCGGGCACGATGCCCTTCGGGGGCTTGCGGGACCAGTAGCCGGTCTGGATGCCGATGCGCAGGGTGCTCATGGGGCGGGGTGCTCCTCGTCGAGATGATGCGGTCGTGCCGATGTGTCCGGTACTGGGAGTACGGGGTAATGCCCGTCACACCCTAGCCGACGCCGTGCGTGCCACGGGACCGTCAGTAGGTTCGGGGGATGGCGACGATCGACGACGCGGCCCGCCTCGCCGCGGGGCTGCCCGAGGTCACCGAGACGACGACGTTCCGGAACCGGGCGTGGGCGGTGTCCGGCCGCGTGTTCTCCTGGCTGCGGCCGTTCAGCAAGGCCGACGTGCGGCGGTTCGGCGACGAGCCGGTGCCGGACGGGCCGATCCTCGCCGTCATGGTCGACGACCTCGGCGAGAAGGAGGCCGTGCTCGCCGCGCGCCCGGAGACGCTGACGATCCCGCACCTGGACGGCGTGCCCGTCGTGCTCGTCCGGCTCGGGGCGGTCGACGGCGCCGTGCTGCGCGAGCTCCTCGTCGACGCCTGGCTCGCCCGGGCGCCGCGCCGCGTGGCGGCCGCCCACCCGGAGCTGCTCGCCTGAGGTCGCCGGCGGTCAGCGGCTCCGGGTGCGGTCGGCCATGGTGTTCAGCAGGGCGGCGGCCTCGGCGGCGTCGTCGACGGTGACGGCGAACGACCGCCCGCCCGTCCGCTGGACGAGCAGCGCCTCGCCGCCGCGCAGCACGACGCCCACGCGTCCGTCGCGGGCGGTGCGCCAGCCCCAGCCGCCGTAGTCGCGCAGCGGGCGCACCTGCGTCACCGAGGCCCGGACCACCTCGTCCGCGGGGACGTGGGTGCCCGGCCAGCGGGCCGCGGAACGCACCGTGAGCCCGGTCGGGTCCACCCGCACGGTGAAGGCGAACATCGTGACGAACAGCGCGGCGAGGAGCACCGGGACGACGAGCATCGTCCACTCGGCCGTCAGCGCCGCCGCGAGCGTGGTCAGGGCGACGGCGACTGCCCCGACGGCGAGGCCCGGCCCGCCGGTCGCGCGGCGCAGCCAGACCGCGCGCTCGCCGTCGCGGAGCGCGGTCCGGGGCGCGTCGGCGGGGACCGCCTCGGCGGCGGGCATCGCGGGGTCGCCCGGCACGAGGGCGGCCGCGATCCCGGCGGGGACGAGCGGCAGGAGGACGGCCGTCAGCAGCGCGGCGCCGGACAGCCCGACCTGGGACGGGTCCGCCAGGCCGCGCTGCGGCGCGAGCGTGCCGACGACGATCGCGGCCATGAACGCGCCCGACCACACGCACCCGGCGGCGGTGATCCGCCGGGTCGAGGCGGCAGAGCCCTGCGTCATCCCGATCGCCGCGAAGAGACCGCAGAGCGCGACGGTGCTCACGAGGCCGACCAGCACCAGCGCGGTCGGCGACATGAAGCCGTCGGGCGCGCCGCCGCGGCTCCAGTGCGACGCGACCTGCGCCGGCAGCTCGTCCCGCCACGCCCAGACCGCGACCGCCGCGCCGAGCGCGAACAGCAGCCCCACGAGCGACGACCATGCCGTCGCGCGGCGCGCGCGGGGGCGCCACGCCTCCGTGCCGGAGCGTGCTCGCGGGGTGCCGGGCCGGGGAGCGGTGGTCATCGGTGCATCGCCTCCGTGACGAGGGTGGTGGTGGTCTGGACGGACAGCCCCGCCCGGCGGGCCGCGGCGGCCAGGTCTGCCACCGCTCGTTCGACGTCGGCCAGATCGGTCGCGGTGGACGCGACGACGGCGCCGCGCCCGCGCCGCAGCTCGAGCGTGCCGTCGTCGCGCAGCACCTGGTAGGCCCGCAGCACGGTGTGCATGTTGAGCTCGAGCGAGGCGGCGAGCTCCCGGGCCGAGGGCAGCCGTTCCCCCGGGCGGAGCGTCCCGTGCGCGACGCCGAGTCGCACCTGGGCGACGAGCTGCGCGTACAGCGGGTCGTCGCTCGCCGGGTCGATGCGCCACATCACGGACGCAGGCTACTTGTTCTACTACTACTCGAACAACCCACGCCGGCCCGGGGACGACGACGGCCCCCGCGCCCCCCGCCGGGGCGGTGGGTGCAAGGGCCGTGGAAGCGGACCGGTCAGATGACGTACTCGAGCAGCTCCGAGGCGTCCTCGACGTGCTGGCCGTGGTCCGGCCGGTGGCCGGGGGTGCGGGCGTGGGCGGGCACCCCGACGGCCACCATGCCGTGCGGCACGTCGCGGGTGACGACGGCGTTCGCGCCGATCTGCGCGTCGTCCCCGATCCACAGCGGGCCGAGGATCTTGGCCCCGGCGCCCACCATGACCCGGTCGCCCAGGGTCGGGTGCCGCTTGCCCCGGGTCATCGAGCGGCCGCCCAGGGTGGCGCCGTGGAACAGGACGCAGTCGTCGCCGACGACCGCCGTCTGCCCGATCACCACGCCCATGCCGTGGTCGATGAAGAGCCGCCGGCCGATCCGGGCGCCGGGGTGGATCTCGATCCCCGTCACCCACCGGGCGGCCTGCGACACGAGGCGTGCCGGCAGGCGCAGGCCGGGCCGGTGCCACATGCGGTGCGAGAGCCGGTGCGCCCACACGGCGTGCACGCCCGGGTAGGCGAGCGCGACCTCGAACCGGGAGCGCGCCGCGGGGTCGTGCGCGTGCGCCGCCTCGAGGTCCTCGGCGAGGATCTCGACCAGGTGGCGCAGGCCCGGACGGTGCCCGGCCGGCATCGGGTGGTCGACGTCGCCGTCGGGGTCCTCGTGGCCGGGCCCGGCGGTGGCGGTCGGAGCGGTGCGGCGGCTCGTCACGTCAGTCCAGCAGGTCCGAGTACAGGATCGTGGACAGGTACCGCTCGCCGAAGTCGGGGATGACGACGACGATCAGCTTCCCGGCGTTCTCCGGCCGCTTGGCGACCTCGAGCGCCCCGGCGATCGCGGCGCCGGAGGAGATGCCGACCAGCAGGCCCTCCTCCTTCGCGGCGCGGCGGGCGAGCTCGACGGAGGTCTCCGCGTCGATGTCGACGACCTCGTCGTAGACGGAGGTGTCGAGGATCTCCGGCACGAAGTTCGCGCCCAGGCCCTGGATCTTGTGCGGGCCGGGGTTCCCGCCGGTGAGGATGGGCGACTCGGCCGGCTCGACCGCGACGATCTTCACCTCCGGCTTGCGCTCCTTGAGGACCTGGCCGACGCCGGTGACGGTGCCGCCCGTGCCGATGCCGGCCACGACGACGTCGACCTCGCCGTCGGTGTCGGCCCAGATCTCCTCGGCCGTCGTCTCCCGGTGCACCTTCGGGTTGGCCTCGTTGGCGAACTGGCGGGCGAGGATCGCGCCAGGACGCTCCGCGGCGATCTTCTCCGCGGCGGCGACGGCGCCCTTCATGCCCTCCGCGCCCGGCGTGAGCACGAGTTCCGCGCCGTACGCGCGCAGCAGGGCGCGGCGCTCCTTCGACATCGTCTCGGGCATCGCGAGCACGACCTTGTAGCCGCGCGCGGCGCCGACCCAGGCCAGCGCGATGCCGGTGTTGCCGGAGGTGCCCTCGACGATGGTGCCGCCCGGCTGCAGGGCGCCGGAGGCCTCCGCGGCGTCGATGATCGAGACGCCGATGCGGTCCTTGACGGAGTTGGCGGGGTTGTAGAACTCGAGCTTCGCGACGACCGTCGCGTCGAGACCGGCGGCGAGACGGTTCAGCCGGACGAGCGGGGTGCGGCCGATGAGCTTCGTCGCGTCGTCGTAGATGCGTGCCATGGGTGTTCCTTCTCCAGGAGTGCGTGCGGGCGAGGTGGTGCGGGTGTGCCGCCGCGTGCGGGTCGGGCCCCCGAGCAGGTGCTCGGAGGGGCGCGGCGCAGAGGCGTCGGCGAGGTCGGTGCGAGCGCCGCACGGTCGCCGGGGACCCGCCGTCGGGCGGGTCGGACGTGACGTGGACGCTCTATCGACAGCATCGCGGCGTCGTCGCCGCGGCGCACGCCGGGGTGCGGAGCGTCGGCGCCGGCACCGTCCTCCGGTGGGACGAGAGGGCGGTCGAGGGGGCGACACGGCGGACGATCGTCATGGCCGGCCCTCCTCGTGATGCTTCCTGGTGCGTCGTCGTGCAGCTGCCGCGCGGTCGCGCCTGTCGCAGGCTGCGGCGCCGAGCCTAACCAGGTCGCGACCGATCGACAAGGAGCATCTCATCCATCGGCGTCGTCGATCGGTCGGGCGACACCTGTCCCCGGGTCGCGGTCGGGCCGCCGAGGGAGGAGGGGAGAGGAGGAAGGGAGCGGGCGACGGGAATCGAACCCGCGTAGCCAGTTTGGAAGACTGGGGCTCTACCATTGAGCTACGCCCGCACGGCCACCCCGCGACGCCGTCGCCGGGGTGGGAACGCGGGCCAACCCTAGCAAAGCCCTGGCGGCGCTCGAGCCGTCCCCGCGCCGTCCGTGCACGTCGCGGGCTCGGCCCCGGGAGGCGCGGCACTACACTGACCGAGGCCCCGCCCGAGAGCGGGCCGCGGGGTGTGGCGCAGCTTGGTAGCGCATCTGCTTTGGGAGCAGAGGGTCGCTGGTTCGAATCCAGTCACCCCGACACAGGGAGGGACGGACGTCGTGGTCCGTCGCGGCTCGCCCGTGGTTCGGCCCGCGCCCGGCGCGCCGATCTGGAAGGATCGGCCCCCGATCGCCGACGGACGGCGACCGACGTGCGAGGAGAACCTGATGACCACCCCGGACCCCTACACGCCAGGCACGCCCGAGCCGGGTGCGACGCCCCCCGGCGGCACCGAGCCCCAGCAGCCCGCCCCGGGTCAGCCGGCGCCGGGCCAGGCCTACCCTGCCCAGCCGGCCGGCGGGCAGCCCTATCCCGCGGCCCCGCAGGCGCCCGGCCAGGCCTACCCCGCCGCGCCGCCCGCCGGGCAGTACGCGCCGGCCTACGGCCAGCAGCCGCAGAACCCGGGCAAGACGCTCGGCATCGTCGGCCTGGTGCTCGGCTTCTTCGGGCCCCTGTCGATCGTCGGCCTGATCCTGTCGATCGTCGGCCTCGTGAAGTCGCGCAAGGCGGGGCAGCCGAACGGCGTCGCGATCGCCGGCATCATCGTGAGCTCCCTCGTGCTCATCGGGACGATCATCATGGCCGTCGTGCTCGGTGTGGCGGCGAGCCACCTGCTCGAGGTCTGCGGCGACCTCGGGCCCGGCGTGCACGACGTCAACGGCATCACCTACACCTGCTCCTGATCGTCCCGGCCGACCTCGGCCGCGACGACCCGGGCGAGGGGCGTCCGGAGGCGCGCGTCGGCGTGACGCGAGCGTCTCCGGGCGCCCCTCGCCGTGGCGTAGGATGGACGGGTTGCCCGTACGCCCGTCGTACGGTCCCCGCACCCCGCGCCGCAGCAACCAGGCCGGCTCGCGCCGGTGAGACGCGCGCGCAGCACCCGAACCGTTGGAGACCATCGAAGTGAAGAGCGCCGTCGAGACCCTGGAGCCCACCAAGGTCAAGCTGACCGTCGAGGTGGAGTACGACGAGCTCAAGCCGAGCATCGACCACGCGTACAAGCACATCGCCGAGCAGGTGAACATCCCCGGGTTCCGCAAGGGCAAGGTTCCCCCGCGCATCATCGACCAGCGCGTCGGCTGGGGTGCGGTCGTCGAGCACGCCGTGAACGACGCTCTGTCGAACTTCTACCGCGACGCCGTCACGGCC
>NZ_JBHXAW010000071.1:0-17362 GCF_042726645.1 Isoptericola sp. NPDC060257 | reverse complement strand
CTGGCTGGACCGTGCCCTGCCCGACTTCGACGTGGAGGGCGACAAGCTCCGCAAGAAGCTCGACGGGGACGCCGCCGAGGGCGGCTCGGGCAAGGAGGAGCGGGAGACGGTCTCCGTCTGACGGCCTGACCGCCTGACCGCGCCGGGGGAAATCCTTGCCGTGCGCGGGGACGGCGCCGAGTAGCATCGCTGCGTGGTGTTCCGGACTATTGCGACGACAGCGGCGATCCTGGTGGGTCTGGCACTGACCGGGGCCGTGGCCGGTCCGCAGTGGGACCCGGTGCCGGTCACGGACCACCTCGTCCCGGCGACGGACGACACCTCGATCGGCGGCGTCGCCCCCGGCGCGGACATCGGCGAGGTCGGCGAGTTCGAGGTCCGGGAGACGGCCGTGACGATCCCGCTCGACGGCGCCGTCGTCGGCGGCCTCCTGCGCCAGCCGCTGGGCGACGACGGCGAGCTGCTGGCCGACCGGCCCGGCGTCGTCTACGTGCACGGCGCCGGCACGGGCAAGTCCACGGAGGCCTTCACCGAGTCGGCCAGCGCCCTCGCGAGCGCGGGCGTCGTGACCCTCGTGCCGGACAAGCGCCTGGACACGTACACCACCCGGGACCGCGACTACGTGGCGATGGCCGCGGACTACCAGCACTCGGTCGACCTGCTGCGCACGATCGACGGCGTCGACCCCGAGCAGGTCGGCGTCTACGGCGAGTCGGAGGGCACCTGGATCGTGCCCGTCATGCAGGCGGAGGACCCGACCATCGCGTACACGGTCCTCGTCTCGGCGCCCGTGGTGCCGCCGCGGCAGCAGGCCGCGTTCGCGGTCGACAGCTACCTGCGCAACACCGGCGTGCCCCAGCAGGTGTTCCGCGCCATCCCGCGCGCGGTCGGGATGCAGCTGCCCGGCGGCGGCTTCGAGTACGCCGACTTCGACGTGCGCCCGTGGCTCGAGCAGCAGACCGCCCCGGTCCTCGTGGTCTACGGCACCGCCGACCCGTCGATGCCGGTCGAGCAGGGCGCGCGGCAGGTCATCGCCGACACCGCGGTGAACGGCGACGACGCCCCCGTGACGGTGCGCTACTACGCCGGGGCCAACCACGGGATCAACGTGCCGCTCGACGGCGGGATGCACCTGCATCCCGACTTCGCGCGCGACGTCGCCACCTGGGTCCAGGGCATGCCCGGCACGGCCGACGCGCCGCCCCGGGTCGCCGGCGACACGCCCAACCAGCTCTACGTCGCCTCGGCCGTCCCGCAGCCGCGGTGGTGGGGCAACGGGGACATCGTCGTGGGCGCGGTGATCGCGGGTGCCGCCCTGCTGCTGGTCGGCCCCCTGGTGTGGGGCGTCCACGCCCTGGTGCGGCGCGCCCTCCTGCGCCGGTCGTCGGTCGCCGCGCCGCGCCTCGCCCGCGGTCTCCGGTCGTCGCTGCTCGGCCTCGGCGTCGGGTCGGTGGCGACGATGGTCGCGCTCGTCGTGTACCTCCTGGCCGTGGCGCGCCTCGCGCTCGACTACCAGCGCGACGGCCTCGTCGTGCAGGGCGGCTGGATCGTCGTGCGCCTGCTCGGGGTCGCGACCGCCGTCGCGGCCGCCCTGGTGATCCGGCGGGTGGCCGACGCCCGCGCCGAGCGCCGGGCGGGGGCCGACGTCGTCGTCGTGGCACGCGGCTGGCCCGCCGTGCTGACGTTCTGGTGCACCCTGGCCGGGTCGCTCGCCCTCCTGGGCACGCTCGCGTACTGGGGCGTGTACCAGCTCGGCATCTGACCGGGCACCACCGGCAGCCGGGCAGGTCGCGGGGCCGGTGCGTGAGCACGGCGTGCGGGAGTCGCGACGGTGTGACCGACCCGTCCGCGCGGGAGACGACGCAGAGCCCCGGCGTCGGGTAGAAACGGGGGCGGGGGCACGACGACCCGGTCCCCCTCGGAGCCCAGCCCTGGAGACGCACGCATGACCGATCCCGACACCCTCGACGCACCCGAGCAGGAGCGCTCACCGTTCGGCGGTGTGACGGTCCGCGAGCTCGTGCGCGACGTGGTGGCCGCGTTCGCGCTGCTCGTCGCCCTCCCGCTGCCGTGGGACCACGCCCACCGCGGCAGCGACCGGCTCGAGATCGTGCTCGCGACCGTCCTCGCGCTCCTGGCGATCGCCGCCCCCTACCTGCGGCGCGGCGGAGTCGGCCCGTCGTCGTGGGACGTCCTGACCTCGCGGCGCACGGTCGCGCTCGCCTGCGTGCCCTACGCGGTCGTCGCGGTCGTGTACCTGGTGCTGGACGCCCTCGCCCCGGCGGACGCCGCGGGCGGGGTCGGAGCGGGGCTCGCGGTCGGCCTCGCGGGCGCCGCGCTCGCGGCCGCGTCCCGCTGGGCGCACGCCCCGGCGGTCGTCGCCGGGGTGGTCGCGCTCGGCACGCTCGCGACCCCGGTCGCGGCGCTCGTGCAGGGCGCTCCGTGGGTCGTGTCCGTCGTCGGCCTCCTCAACGCCCTCGTGGTGCTGGGCGTGCTGTGGTTCACGGTCGGCACGTACCTGCGCTCGGGCGACCTCGCCTCCGGCTACGTGCTCCTGGCCCTGGGCGGCGCCGTCGCGCTCGAGCTCGTGCTCTTCGCCGGGGGCAACGTGGACCCGTGGTTCGAGAGCGTGCACGAGCAGCGGCTCGGCCTCCTGCTCCTGCCGGTGGTCGCGGCGATCACGGCGCGGCGCATCGTCGACGACGCCGCGGCCACGGCCGACGAGCCCGACGACGTCCGCGCGGCGCGCTGGGTGGCCGTCGCGCTGCGGGCCCTGGGCCTCGTCGCGCTGGTCGCCGCGTTCGTCGCCCTCGTCGCGCTGCTGCTGGTCGTGGCGGACGGCGTGAGCGTGGGGCGCGTCCTGAGGCTCGTCGTCGGCGTGCTGATGGTCGGGGTGGCGGTCGCCGCACGGCGCGCGCTCGCGCGCGACCCGCGCGCCGGGCACGCCACCGCCGTCGGCGCCACGTGCGTCGTCGTGGTGCTGGGCCTGGTGATCGTCGTCGCGCGCGCCGGCCTCGGCACCCAGTCCAACGTCGAGGAGCTGCTGGTGGCGTTCGGCCTGCCGGCCGTCGCGCTCGCCGTCCTGCTCGTGCCGCCGTCGGTCCGCGCGCTCGTCGCGTCGGAGCCCGAGACGCCCGAGCCGGCTCCGTCCGGGCCGTCGGAGGACGCGCCGTCGGTCGCTGCGTCCGACGCCGTGTCCGAGACCCCGGCCCGGACCCAGGCCGAGACCGCGACGGCGGGCCGCCCCGAGGCCGCCGCGCCGTCGTCCGGCACCGGGGCGTACCCGGTCGCTCCTGCGGCGGAGCCTGCGGGCAGGGCTCCGCAGGCCGCCCCGGTCGCGACACGCCCCGACCCGCGGCCGCTCGACGCCACCCAGCAGATCGCGCCCGTGCGGGCCGCTCAGGCGCCGGACTCCACGCAGGTGCTCCCGCCCGTGCAGGCGGCACCCGCACAGACGGCGCCCGTGCAGGCGCCGGGCTGGTCCGTGGCCCAGGCGATGGACCCGTCGACGCCGCTCGCGGACCTCGCGCGGATCTCGGCGGAGGCACCCCACCTGCGCTCGTACGTGGCCGCGAACCCGTCGACCTACCCGGCGCTGCTGGACTGGCTCGGGGCCCTCGGGGACCCCGCCGTGGACGCCGCGCTGCGCTCCCGGCGCTAGGTCAATACGCTGCGGCAAGGCGGGCGTCCGGTCGGATCCTGGACGCCCCAGGCGACGCCCTGACGAAGGTGTACGGTGGCAGCGTGCAGCGCACGGTGAGCCTTCTCCTTCGGTGCCGCGGCGGGGCCCTCTAAGGCCGGACCCCCGTCGCGGAGGTTGTGGCGCGCCGGCCGACTGGTCATGACCGACGACCCCACCCGGGACGTGGGTCACCGAGCCCCCACCGAAGGACGCGACACCATGCAGAACCATCACCCCCAGGGCATCGCCGGCGCCAACCCCCAGCGCCCCTCCGGGATGCCGTACACGCGCTACCTCCCGTTCCACGAGCAGATCGTCGTCGACCTGCCGGACCGGACCTGGCCCGACAAGCGCATCACGAAGGCCCCCCGCTGGTGCGCCGTCGACCTGCGCGACGGCAACCAGGCGCTGATCGAGCCGATGGACGCCGAGCGCAAGCTCCGCATGTTCGACCTGCTCGTGCAGATGGGCTACAAGGAGATCGAGGTCGGCTTCCCGTCCGCGTCGCAGACGGACTTCGACTTCGTGCGCCAGCTCATCGACACCGGCCGCATCCCCGACGACGTGGTCATCCAGGTGCTGACGCAGTGCCGCGACCACCTCATCGAGCGCACCTACGACGCCATCCGCGGCGCCAAGCAGGCGATCGTGCACATCTACAACTCGACGTCGATCCTGCAGCGCGAGGTCGTCTTCCGCAGCGACATGGACGGCATCGTCGACATCGCCCTGCAGGGCGCGCGCCTGTGCCGCAAGCTCGAGGAGACCATCCCCGAGACGACGGTGTACTACGAGTACTCGCCGGAGTCGTACACCGGGACCGAGCTCGAGTTCGCCGCCCGCATCTGCAACGAGGTGCTGGAGGTGCTGGAGCCCACGGCCGAGCGCCCGGTGATCATCAACCTGCCGGCGACGGTCGAGATGGCCACCCCGAACGTCTACGCCGACTCGATCGAGTGGATGAACCGGAACCTGGCCTTCCGGGAGCACGTCGTGCTGTCGCTGCACCCGCACAACGACCGCGGCACGGCCGTCGCCGCCGCCGAGCTCGGCTACCAGGCCGGCGCCGACCGCATCGAGGGCTGCCTGTTCGGCAACGGTGAGCGCACGGGCAACGTCGACCTGGTGACGCTCGGCATGAACCTGTTCGGCCAGGGCGTCGACCCGCAGATCGACTTCTCCGACATCGACGGCATCCGCCGCACCGTGGAGCACTGCAACCAGATCCCGGTGCACGAGCGGCACCCGTACGTGGGCGACCTGGTCTTCACGGCGTTCTCCGGCTCCCACCAGGACGCGATCAAGAAGGGCTTCGAGCACATGGGCGCCCGCGCGGAGGCGGAGGGCAAGCCGGTCGACGAGCTCACCTGGGGCGTCCCGTACCTGCCGATCGACCCGAAGGACGTGGGCCGGTCGTACGAGGCCGTGATCCGCGTGAACTCGCAGTCCGGCAAGGGCGGCATCGCGTACCTGCTGTCCACCGAGCACTCGCTGGACCTGCCGCGCCGCCTGCAGATCGAGTTCTCCGGCGTGGTGCAGCACTACACCGACACCGAGGGCAGCGAGGTCACCGGCTCCGACATCTGGCGGATGTTCAGCGACGAGTACCTGCCCGTCGAGGAGCACGACGCCCGCGGTCTCGAGCCCTGGGGCCGCCTGCGCCTGCGGGAGACCCGGTCGACGTCGGCCGAGGGCGGCGCGACCGCGCTCGCCGTCGACGTCCTGGACCAGGGCGTCGAGCACACGCTGGAGGGCACCGGCAACGGACCGCTCGCGGCGTTCGTGGACGCGATCTCGAAGGTCGGCGTGGACGTGCGGGTGCTCGACTACGCGGAGCACGCGCTGTCGGAGGGCGGCGACGCCACCGCCGCGGCCTACGTCGAGTGCCAGGTGGGCGACGACGTCCTGTGGGGCGTCGGCATCGACCCGTCCATCACGACGGCGTCGCTCAAGGCGATCGTCTCCGCTGTGAACCGCGCCGCCCGCGGCTGACCCGTCCCGCGAGCTGTCAGGACCGGCGTCGTGTCTCCACGGCGCTGGTCCTGACAGCTTTCGTGGGTGGGGGCTGAGAGAATGAGCCCGTGCCCCTGTACCGAGACGACGCGATCGTGCTGCGCACCCACAAGCTGGGCGAGGCCGACCGGATCGTCACGTTCCTCACCCGCGAGCACGGCAAGGTGCGAGGGGTCGGTCGCGGGGTCCGGCGCACGTCGTCGCGCTTCGGGGCCCGGCTGGAGCCGTTCATGGTCGTGGACGTGCAGCTGCACTCCGGCCGCAACCTCGACACCGTGACGCAGGTCGAGACGATCGGGCCGTACGCCCGCGCGATCTGCGAGGACTACGCGCTGTACACGTCCGGCGCGGCGATGCTCGAGGCCGCCGACCGCCTGGTCGCCGCGGAGCACGAGCCCGCCGTCCAGCAGTACTGGCTGCTCGCCGGCGCGCTCCGGGCGCTCGCCGAGCGCGCCCACGCGCCGGGGCTGGTGCTCGACTCGTACCTGCTGCGCGGGCTCGCCGTGGCCGGCTGGGCGCCGTCGTTCACCGACTGCGCCCGCTGCGGCGAGCCGGGGCCCCACCACGCGTTCTCCGTGGGCCAGGGCGGGGCCGTGTGCTCCCGCTGCCGCCCGCCCGGCTCCACCGCCCCCGCGCCGGAGACGTTTGCGCTGCTCGGCGCCCTGCTCGGCGGGGACTGGGAGACGGCGGACGCCTCCGAGGCGCGCCACCGCACCGAGGCCTCGGGCCTCGTCGCCGCCTACTCCCAGTACTACCTGGAGCGCACGCTGCGCTCGCTGCGCATGATCGAGCGCGCCTGACCCTGCGTGCCTGACCCCGCGCACTGATCGAGAGAGAGGCCTGATGCCCCGTTCGTCCGGCGAGTACGCCGAGCCCTACCCGCACCCCTCGGGCGCGACGCCGCCGAACATCCCGAAGCAGTTCGTGCCGAACCACGTGGCGATCGTCATGGACGGCAACGGCAGGTGGGCCAACGCGCGCGGGCTGCCGCGGGTGGAGGGGCACAAGCAGGGGGAGAAGTCGCTGCTCGACGTCGTGGCCGGCGCGGTGCAGATCGGCGTGAAGCACGTCTCCGCGTACGCGTTCAGCACCGAGAACTGGAAGCGGTCGCCGGACGAGGTCAAGTTCCTCATGAACTTCAACCGCGACGTCATCCGCCGGCGTCGCGACGAGATGTCGTCGTGGGGCGTGCGCATCCGCTGGGCGGGGCGTCGGCCCAGGCTGTGGGGGTCGGTGATCAAGGAGCTGCAGGTCGCCGAGGAGATGACCAAGGAGAACGACCGCTGCACCCTGACGATGTGCGTCAACTACGGCGGGCGGGCGGAGATCGCGGACGCTGCGGCGGCGATCGCCCGTGACGCCGCCGCCGGGAAGCTCAACCCGGCGCGCGTCTCCGAGAAGACGATCCAGAAGTACCTCGACGAGCCGGACCTGCCGGACGTCGACCTGTTCCTGCGCTCGTCGGGGGAGCAGCGCACCTCGAACTTCATGATCTGGCAGGCGGCGTACGCGGAGATGGTCTTCCTGCCGGAGCCGTGGCCCGACGTCGACCGGCGGCACCTCTGGCGCGCGGTGGAGGAGTACGCCCGCCGCGACCGTCGCTACGGCGGTGCCGTCGACACCCCCGACGCCGACTGATCTCAGCACGAACCCCCGCCCGGTCGCGAGGACCGGACGGGGGTTCGTGGATGGCGAGCCGGCGGTCAGTCGCCGAGCACCTCGGCCATGGAGTCGACGAGGGCCGGCAGGCCCTTCTCCCAGTACACCGACAGGGCGGTGGGGGGCGACACGGCCGACACCTCCGCGGTGCCGACGACCTCCACGACCTTCCCGGCCTTGACCGCGGGGATCGCCTGGAGGTCCTTGTTCTCGTCGAAGGCCTGGGCCGCCTCCTCGCTGGCCGAGTAGGAGATGACGAAGTCCGAGTCGAGCTTGTCGAGCTCCTCGTAGGACAGGTCGTAGTAGAAGCTGCCGTTCGACGTGTCCAGCTCCGTGACCGAGGGCGCGTTCTTCACGCCCAGGCCCTCGAGGAACACGGTCCGCGGGTCGTTCGGCGTGTACACGGAGACGATGCCCTTCGTCGGGTCGTCGTAGATCGCCGCGAACGTCATGCCGTTGAACTCGGGGTGCTCGGCAGCCTTCTCGGCGACGAAGTCGTCGATGTCGCCGAGGATCTGGTCGCCCGCGTCGGTGCGGCCGAGCGCCTGGGCAGTGAGCGTGATCGTGTCCTGCCACGTCGTGGTCCACGGGGCGTCCGGGTAGGCGACGACGGGGGCGATGTCGCTCAGCACGTCGTACTGCTCCTGGGTGAGCCCGGAGTAGGGCGCCACGATGAGGTCGGGCTTCGCCTCGACGAACTCCTCGTAGGGCACCGTCGCGCCGCCCTCGGGGTCGGACAGGACGGCGGGCTTGTCGACGCCCTCCTCGTCGTAGGCGTCCTCGACCCATGGCAGCAGCGCGTCCTCGCCGACGGTGTAGATCTGCTCGGCGACCGCGACCGGGTAGACGCCCGCCGCGATGGCGGCCTCGGTGGAGCCCCAGCCCCAGGTGGCGACGCGCTGCGGCGCCTTCTCGATCACCGTCTCGCCGAGCGCGTGCTCGATCGTGATCGGGAACTCGTCGGTGGGCTCGGACCGGACGTTGCCCGAGGCGGCCGACTGGTCGCTCTCCGGGGCGTCGTCGGACGCGCAGCCGGCGAGGGTCAGGGCGGCCGTCGCCGCGAGGGCGGCGGCAGCGGTGAGAGGTCGGCGAAGACGCACGGGTTCTCCTCGGTGTGCTCGCGCCGGCGGCGCGAGAGGAACAGTAGGTGAGGCGAGCCTAACCTATCCCGGGGTGCCGTCGTGCGTCCGTCCGAGGGGGACGACGAGTGGTGTTCCCGACACCGGGTCCGGCACGACCTGCGCCCGCAGGCCGAACGCCGCGCGCACCGAGGCGGCGGTGAGGACGTCGCCGGGGCGCCCCTCGGCCACGACCTGCCCGGCGCTCATCACCACGAGGTGGTCGGCGTACCGGGCGGCGAGGTTGAGCTCGTGCAGCACCATGACGACCGTGGTGCCGCGGGTGCGGTTCAGCTCGGTCAGCAGGTCGAGCAGATCCACCTGGTGGGCGAGGTCGAGGTAGGTCGTGGGCTCGTCGAGCAGCACGAAGTCGGTCTCCTGCGCCAGCACCATCGCGATCCACACGCGCTGGCGCTGGCCCCCCGACAGCTCGGCGACGGGCCGGTCGGCGAGGTCGGCGACCCCGGTGGCCTCGAGGGCGCGCAGCACCGCGCCGTCGTCGGTGGAGCTGTGCCGGCCGAACCAGCCCTGGTGGGGGTACCGGCCGCGACCCACGAGCTCCGCGACGCGGACGCCGTCCGGAGCGATCGACGACTGCGGCAGCACGCCGACCCGCTTCGCCAGCTCCTTGCGCGACAGCCCGCCGACGTCCTCGCCCCCCAGCGTCACGCGGCCGCCGTCGAGCGGGTGCAGCCGGGCCAGGCCGCGCAGCAGCGTCGACTTTCCGCAGGCGTTGGGACCCACGATCGCCGTCACGCGGCCGGCGGGGAGCTCCAGGTCGAGACCGTCGATCACGCGGCGCCCGTCGTAGCCGAGGCTCACGCCGTGGGCGCGCAGCGTGACGTCCCGAGCCGCCGTCCCCGTCGTGCCGTGGGACGGGCCCGGCGTCGCGTCGGGACGCGCGGGCGGCGCGGGGTGCCGGTGCACGTCGGTCATGCGAGCCTCTTCCTTCGGTCGGTGGCCAGGAGCCACAGCAGGTAGGGGGCGCCGATGAGGCCGGTCACGATGCCTGTGGGCGCCTCGAGTCCGAACAGCAGGTGCTGGCCCACGACGTCGGCCGCGAGCACGAGGACGGCGCCCGTGAGCACCGAGACGGCGAGCGCGGCCCCGCCGTCGGACAGCAGGCGGCGCGCGATCGCGGGGGCCACGAGGGCCACGAAGGCGAGCGGGCCGACGAACGACGTCGCGACCCCCACCAGGCCGACGGCCAGCAGCAGCGACGTCACGCGGGCGGCGTCGACGGGGACGCCGAGGGCGCGCGCGTTGTCGTCGCCGAGCGCGAGCGGTCCCTGCCACCGCGAGACGGCGGCGATCCCGGCGCCGAGCACCAGGGCGGCCGCGGCGAACGTCACGAGGTCCGCGCCGCGCACGTCGGCCACGCTCCCGACCGTCCACACGAGCGCGGACTGGGCGGCGCGGATCTCGACGCTCGCCAGCAGCCAGGCGAGCAGCGACGAGCACAGGTAGGCGAAGCCGACGCCCACCAGGACGAAGCGGATCGAGTGCAGGCCCTGGCGCCATGCGAACAGCCAGATGGCGAGCGCGACGAGCAGGGCGCCGACGAACGCCGCCCCGGACACGGCGAGCCCGGTGAGGCCGAGGACGAGCATCGCCGTGACGGCCCCGAGGCTGGCGCCGCTCGCGATGCCGAGGATGTCGGGGCTGGCCAGCGGGTTGCGCAGCGTCGTCTGGAACATGGCGCCCGCCAGCCCGAACGACGCGCCCGCGAGGACCGCCGTCTCGATGCGGGGCAGCCGCAGGCGCTGCACGACGAACAGGTCGCCGTCCGAGCCGACGCCGAACAGCGCCGCCAGGGCGCGGCCGGGCGCGAGCGAGGCCTCACCGAGCGTCAGGGCGAGGGTCGCGAACGCCACGAGCAGGACGAGGAGCGACGCGACCACGAGGGTGAGCCGCCGCCGGCGACGGCGGCGCAGCGCGACGACGGGGTCGGCGGGGGCGTCGGGGGCGTCGTGGTCCGCGGAGCGGGCGGCGAGCTCGGCGGTCATCTCACACCCCTGCCACGGTCCGGCCGCGGGCCACGGCCACGAGCACGGGGGCGCCGATCGCGGCGGCGACGACGCCGGCCTCGAGCTCGGAGTGCGGCAGCACGAGCCGCCCGATGACGTCGGCCCCCAGCAGCATGACGGGGCCGAGGACGGCCGTCAGCGGCACGATCCAGCGGTAGTCCGTGCCGACCAGGCGGCGGGCGGCGTGCGGCACCGCCAGCCCGACGAGGGCGATCGGACCGGCCAGCGCCGTCGCCGTGCCGGCGAGCAGGATGACGGCGACCGCCGTGAGGCCGCGGGTCACCCCGACGCGCTGACCGAGCGCGGAGGCGACGTCGTCGCCGAGCGCGAGCATGGAGAGCCGGTGCGCGAGCGCCCCCGCGAGCACGATGCCGACGACGACGAAGGGCCACAGGACCGACAGCGTCTCGGTGCCGCGCCCCGTGAGGGAGCCCACCGCCCAGAAGCGGTACATGTTGAAGGCCTCGGGGTCGCGGAGCAGCACCAGGGTGATCAGGGGCGTGATGAGCGCGGTGACGGTCGCGCCGACGAGGGCGAGCTTGACCGGCTGCCCGGCGCCGATGGAGAAGACCAGCAGCGCGGCGGCGGCGGTGCCCGCGAACGCGAACCAGACGAACCCGAGCGGGGACGCCACGCCCAGCATCGACACGGCGATCACGACGGCGAGCGACGCCCCCGAGTTGAGGCCGAGCAGGCCCGGGTCGGCGATGGGGTTGCGCGTGACGCCCTGCACGAGGGTGCCCGCGATGCCGAGCGCCGCGCCGGCGGCGAGCCCGATCAGCGTCCGTGGTACGCGTTGGTCCCGCACGACGTCGTGGTCGACGTTCCCCGCGACCGGGTGGGTGAGCGCCTGCCAGACGGTCGCGACGTCGATGTCGCGCACGCCCAGCGCGAGGCTCGCCAGCACGACGAGGGCGAGCACCACGAGGGCGGCCACGATCAGCAGCAGACGGCCGCGGGCTCGGCGGGCGACGAGAGCCGACGCGGGCCGGGCGGCGGGGGTGACGGCAGCGGTCGTCGCGCTCACGACGCGTCCTCGGTCGCGGGGGCGACCGTCTGGTCGGCGGCGCTCCGACGGGTCAGCCGGTAGACCGCCCAGGAGACCAGGGCCACCGCGCCGAGGCCGACCGCGACGAGCGTGACGGGGTGGCGCAGGCCCACGGCGATCGCCGCGTTGACGGCGGCGGTGCCGATCGTCGTCCAGATGCCGGCCCACACGGCGCAGCCGGCGAGCAGGGCCGCGAGGTAGCGCCCGAAGGGCATGCGGAGGTAGCCCGCGGCGAGGTTGACGAGGGTCTGCACCCCGACCGTGAAGAACGACAGCGTCACCGCGGGCGGGCCCCAGCGGTTCACGCGCTCGATGACGGCCGCCGCGCCCGGGCGGGCCAGCGCGTCCGCGACCCGCCCGCGGGCCGTGCCGCGGGCCACGCCGCGCCCGGCCCAGTAGGTGGCCTGCGCGCGGACGAGCACGATCCCGAACGCCGCCGCGTACACGACCCAGAACGGCACCCCGGCGATCGTGAAGACGCCGGTGGGTTCCTCGGCGGCCGCGGCGAGCGCGGGAGCGGTCAGGTGCACGGGAACATTGTGCCCGACTGAGGTATGGCTGTCCTAATTCGACCGGTCGTCCGGCGCCCGGCAGGTGGAGCAGGTGCCCCACAGCTCCACGGTGTGCTCGATGTCGGCGAAGCCGTGCGTAGCGCCGACCGACGCGGCCCACTGCTCGACCGTCGGTCCGTCGATCTCGACCGCGCGGCCGCACGACCGGCACACCAGGTGGTGGTGGTGCTCGCGGCGGGCGCAGCGGCGGTACAGGCTCTCGCCGTCCTCGCTGCGCAGGACGTCGACGTCGCCGCCGTCGGCCAGGGCCTGCAGCGTCCGGTACACGGTGGCGAGCCCGACGGCGTCACCGCGGGCGCGCAGGAGCTCGTGCAGCTGCTGCGCGCTGCGGAACTCGTCGGTGTCGCCGAGGGCGTCCGCGACGGCCGCCCGCTGCCGCGTCATCCGCGGCGGCGCGGCGGTGCGGACGGTCGGGGTCGTGTCGTTCACGGCGTGCACTCCTCCTGAGGGGCGGCCCGGCCGGCTCCGGCCGGGGAGACGGTGACGTCGTCGGGGATGTCGGGGTGCGGGTCGACGGGGGCCTGGCGCCGGGCGAGGACCGGGTGCAGCGCCGCGACCACCGCGTAGACGCCGATCGCCAGCACGACGATGAGCGCGCCGGGCGAGACGTTGTGCCAGTAGGTGATGGACAGCCCGGTCACGCACACGGCCACGCCGACGACGGACGCGACCAGCATCGTGCGGCGGAACGACCGGGTCACGAGCTGGCCGATCGCGACCGGCACGATCATCAGCGCCGAGACGAGCAGCAGCCCGACGACCCGCATCGCGACGGTCACGGTCAGCGCGGCGAGGACGGCCACCGCCATGTTCAGGGCCCAGACGGGCAGCCCCGAGGACTGGGCGAACTCCTCGTCGTGGCTCACCGAGAACAGGGCCGCACGCAGCCCGAGGCCGATGAGCAGGATGAGGCCGCACAGGGCCACGGTGACCCAGACGTCGGACAGCGTGACCGACGAGATGGAGCCGAACAGGTACGCCATGAGGCTGCCGGACGAGCCGCCGGCGAGGCCGATGAGCAGCACGCCGCCCGCGATGCCGCCGTAGAACAGGATGGCGAGCGCCAGGTCGCCCGACGTGCGGCCGCGGCGGCGCACCACCTCGATGAGGACGGAGCCCGCGACGGCGGCGACCACCGCGCCGGGGACGGCGAGGACGTCGTCGGGCACCAGGCCCATCGCCGCGCCGACCAGCCATCCGAGCGCGACGCCGGTGAGCGCGACGTGCCCGATGCCGTCGCCCAGCAGGGCGAGGCGCTTCTGCACCAGGTAGGTGCCGACGACGGGCGCACTGACGCCGACCAGCAGGGCCGCGACGAGCGCGCGCTGCATGAACGGGTCGGTGACCATCTCCCACAGGCCGCTCACGGTGCCACCTCGTCCTCGGTGTCGTCGGGCCGGTCGAAGGGCCCCTCCGCCAGGCGCACGTTCTCGGGGTGCTGCACGGTGCGGGGGTGCGCGTGCGGGTGCACGTGGTCGTGGGCCTCGCCGCCGTGGCCGGGCTGCGGCGTCGGCGGGGCGCCGTCGTGCACCACGCGGCCGTGCCGCAGCACGACGCAGCGCTGCACGAGCGGCGCGAGCTCGCCGAGCTCGTGCAGGACGACCAGCACGGTCATGCCGTCGGCCACGAGCCTCGTCATGGTGGCGGCGAAGGCCTCCTGGCTGGGCCGGTCGACGCCCGCGACGGGCTCGTCGAGCACGAGCAGCTCGGGCTTGCGGACCAGCGCGCGGGCGATGAGCACGCGCTGCTGCTGGCCGCCGGAGAGCTGGTGCGTGGCGTAGCGGGCGCGGTCGGCGAGGCCGACCAGGTCGAGGGCCTCGTGCACCTGGGCGCGCCAGCCGCGCGGCAGCCGCAGGCGCCGGCCGTGCAGCAGGCCCGAGGCCACGACCTCCGCGGCCGTGGACGGGACGCCGGCGGCCGCGCTGACCCGCTGCGGGACGTACCCGACGCGGGACCAGGGCACGTCGTCGCCGAGCGCGTGGCCGAAGAGGTGCACGCTGCCCGTCGTCGTCGGCAGGACGCCGACCAGGGTGCGCACCAGCGTCGACTTGCCGGAGCCGTTCGCCCCCAGCAGGGCGACGACCTCGCCGCGCCGGACCGTGAGGTCCACGCCGCGCAGCACCGGGCTGGCGCCGAGGCGCACGTGCACGTCGCGGGCCTCGATCGCGGGGACGGCGGCGTCGCGCGGCGGCGGGGGAGTCGCGGCGCCCGGGGAATCGGTGGCGAGCGTGGTCATGAGCACTGCAGCCCTTCGGTGAGCGCGGCCAGGTTGTCCTGCATGACCGAGACGTAGTCGTCCCCGGCCTCGGCCGCGTCCTTCGACATCCCCTCGAGCGGGTCGAGGACGGCGGTCGTGACGCCGATGTCGTTCGCCAGCGTCTCGGCCACCTTGGGGCTGGTCAGCGTCTCGGTGAAGATCGTGCTGACGTCGTTCTCCTCGACGATGGCACCGACCTCGCGCAGGCGCGCGGGGGAGGGCTCCGCCTCCGGGTCGAGGCCGACGATGCCCACCTGCTGCAGGTCGTAGCGCTCCGCGAGGTAGCCGAACGCCTCGTGCGACGTGACGAGCGTGCGCGACGCGCACTCCTGCAGGCCGGCCTCGAACTCGCCGTCCAGGTCCTTGAGCGACGCCTCCAGGACGCGGGCGTTCTCGGCGTACGTGGCGGCGTGCTCCGGGTCCGCCTCGCCGAGCGACGCGGCGACGGCGTGGCCGACGTCGATCACCCGCGTCGGGTCGAGCCAGAAGTGCGGGTCCATGGCGCCCTCGGCGGCGTGGTCGTGCCCGTCGCCGCCCTCGTCGGCGTGCTCGTCCAGCTCCTCCTCGAGATGGTCGGCCGCGGCGTCCTCGTCGGTCGGCGTGCCAGGGTGGTTCTCGAGCGTCACGACGTCGCTGGTGTCGACGACGTGCTCCGGCGCCTGCGTCTCGACGGCCTCGTCGACCGCCGTCTGGAAGCCGGAGGAGTACACGACGAGGTCCGCCGTGCCGATCTCCCGCACCTGGGCGGGCGAGAGCTCGAGGTCGTGCGGCTCCGCGGCGGGCGGGGTGAGGTTGGAGACCGTGACGAGGTCGCCGCCCACCTGCTCGGCCACGTACTGCAGCGGGTAGAACGAGGCCAGCACCTCGAGCGTGCCGTCGGCGGCGCCGTCGTCGGTGGAGCAGCCCGCGAGCACGGCGGGCAGGGCGAGGACGGGCAGGGCGGCGAGAGCCGCGCGTCGGCGAAGCATGAGAACGATTCTCAGGAAGTTGAGAACGGTTGTCAACTCGAGGTCGCGCCGTACCCTGACGGCAGGGGCCGCGCCGAGGCGGCCGGGGCGGGGGACCCGATGCGGTTCGACGAGCTGGTGCTGGTCCGGCTGGTGCGCCCGGACGACTGGGCGCCGCTGCCCGCGGACGAGGAGCTGCAGGTGCAGGACGCCCACCTGGCCGCCGTCGCCGACCTGCACGCGCTCGGCCTGCTGCTCGCGGCGGGACCGGCCGACGGGGCCGACGAGCGGGTGCGCGGGTTCGCGGTCATGACGTGCGGCGCCGAGGAGGCGAGGGAGGTGTGGGCCCGGGACCCGGGGGTGCTCGCGGGCCGGTTCGTGGCCGAGTGCACCGCGTGGCTGGTGCCGGCCGGGATGGTCGCCGCCGGTCCGGGTGCGCCGCCGCGCTCCGTGGACGAGGCGGGGGCCTGAGACCTGCCCGGGGTCGGCGAGCGGCCCCGGTAGGCTGGGGCCACCGCAGCCGGTCGACGTCGGGCCCCGACGTGCCGACCGGGCGGCGTTCCCCGCACCGGCCCCACGAGCCACGTGGCGGCCCGACACCCAGGAGTGATCCGTGGCAGCACCGTCCCCCAGCGCCAAGCTCGACGCCGTCGTCTCCCTCGCCAAGCGGCGAGGTTTCGTGTTCCAGTCCGGCGAGATCTACGGCGGCACGCGCTCCGCGTGGGACTACGGACCCCTCGGCGTGGAGCTGAAGGAGAACATCAAGCAGCAGTGGTGGCGCGCGATGACGCGCCGCGACGACGTCGTGGGCCTCGACTCCGCCGTCATCCTGCCCACCCCGGTGTGGCACGCGTCCGGCCACCTCGGCGCGTTCAACGACCCGCTGACCGAGTGCCTCTCGTGCCACAAGCGGTTCCGCGAGGACCACATGATCGAGGAGTTCGAGGAGAAGAAGGGCCGCGCCCCCGAGGGCGGCCTCGCCGAGATCGCCTGCCCGAACTGCGGCACCCGCGGTCAGTGGACCGAGCCCCGCGACTTCAACATGATGCTCAAGACGTACCTCGGCCCCGTCGAGGACGAGTCCGGCGTGCACTACCTGCGCCCGGAGACGGCGCAGGGCATCTTCGTGAACTTCTCCAACGTGGCCGCGGCGTCGCGCAAGAAGCCGCCGTTCGGCATCGCGCAGATCGGCAAGTCGTTCCGCAACGAGATCACGCCGGGCAACTTCATCTTCCGCACGCGCGAGTTCGAGCAGATGGAGATGGAGTTCTTCGTCGCGCCGGGCACCGACGCAGAGTGGCACCAGTACTGGATCGACACGCGCATGTCCTGGTACACGGACCTGGGCATCGACCCGGAGAACCTGCGTCTGTACGAGCACCCGGCCGAGAAGCTCTCGCACTACTCCACCCGAACGGTGGACATCGAGTACCGCTTCGGCTTCACCGGCAGCGAGTGGGGCGAGCTCGAGGGCATCGCGAACCGCACCGACTTCGACCTCAAGACCCACTCGGAGCACTCCGGCAAGGACCTGTCGTTCTTCGACCAGTCCACGAACGAGCGTTGGCTGCCGTACGTCATCGAGCCGGCCGCGGGCCTGACCCGTTCCCTCATGGCGTTCCTCGTCGAGGCGTACGCCGAGGACGAGGCGCCCAACACCAAGGGCGGCGTCGACAAGCGCACCGTGCTGCGCCTCGACCCGCGCCTCGCGCCCGTCAAGGCCGCCGTCCTGCCGCTGAGCCGCAACGAGGCCCTGTCGCCCAAGGCCCGCGACCTCGCCGCGGAGCTGCGCCAGAACTGGAACGTCGACTTCGACGACGCCGGCGCCATCGGCCGCCGCTACCGCCGCCAGGACGAGATCGGCACGCCGTTCTGCGTCACCGTCGACTTCGACACCCTCGACGACGACGCCGTGACGATCCGCCACCGCGACACCATGGCGCAGGAGCGCGTGGCGCTCGCCAAGGTCACCGCGTACCTCGCGGAGCACCTCGCCGCGTTCTGACGGGAGCCCGCCCGAACGTCCGAAGGGGCTCGGG
>NZ_JBHXAW010000070.1:0-17388 GCF_042726645.1 Isoptericola sp. NPDC060257 | reverse complement strand
GTGCCGTCCCGGGCGGTCGGTCGACGTCGGCGGGCACGAGGCCCGACGGCGTCAGGTCAGAGCAGGCCGAGCTTGGCCGCGCACGCGGGCCACTGGCCCCAGCCGGACTGCGCCTGCAGCTTCTGCGCGAGGCGCGTCTGCTCGGCGGCCGAGTTCTCCGACGGGAGGCCGGAGCCGCCCATGGCGTGCCAGGTCTCCGCGGAGAACTGGTACAGGCCGTAGTAGCCGTTCCCGGTGTTCGTCGCCGGGTCGCCGCCCGACTCGCACTGGGCGAGGTCGGCCCACACGCCCGCGGGCGCGGAGCCGGTGGCCTTGGACGTCGAGCCGCTCGACGAGTCGGAGGA
This sequence comes from Isoptericola sp. NPDC060257, assembly GCF_042726645.1. NCBI lineage: Bacteria > Bacillati > Actinomycetota > Actinomycetes > Micrococcales > Promicromonosporaceae > Isoptericola > Isoptericola sp. NPDC060257. Next base: position 17,044 of record NZ_JBHXAW010000070.1, on the reverse strand, counting down.
CTCGGACGACGACGAGGACGAGGACGTCTTCTCGGGCGCGGGCTCGGGCTCCGGCTCGGGGCGCTCCTTGGTGCCCTCGACGACGACCTCCGTGACCGGCTTGGTCGTCACCTTGTCCGAGAGCTTCTTCTTGGCGACGACGTCGCCGTCGACCGTGGTCACGCGGTACGTGAGCGTGCGCTCGCCGTCCTTGCCCTCCTGGGCGACCTTGCTGCCCTGGTCGGCGTAGCGGTCGGCGTCCTTCTCGGTGCGCGACTTGTGGTCCACCGCGACCTTCTTGGTGACCTTCTTCGTCTCGACGCGCTCGATGACGATGCGCACCGCCGGGTCGCCGTCCGCCTTGGCGGTCTGACGCTCCACGAAGACATGGTCGTCGTCGTCGACCGTGAGGCCGAGGCCCTGGAGGATCGCCTCCAGGCCGACGGAGCCGTCGTCGACCACCGTGGTGGTGCCGTCCGCGACGACGGCGACCGGCTGGTCGGCGTCGAGCTGCAGCGGCAGCGAGGCGCGGTCGCCGGAGCGGGAGGCGACGAGGGAGACGTCGGAGCCGCGGGCGTCGAGGCCGCGCAGCGCCTCCTCGGCGTCGAGCGCGGTGACCCACACGTCGTCCTGCTCGCCGTCGACGTCCACGGTGAGCTCGTGCCCGGAGCGGACCACGACCTGCGAGCCGTCGCGCAGGGCGGCGCCCGTGTCGGGGGTGACGGCGTCGCGCTCGCCCACCTCGACGCCCTGGGCGTCCAGCAGGCCGGCGACGGAGCCGGAGAAGGTCTCGACGGTGCGCGTCTCGCCGTCGATGTCGAGCGTCACGCTCTTGCGCGCGCTCTCGTAGGCGGTGGCCGCACCTCCCGCGACGACGAGCGCGCCGGCGGCGAGACCCGCGATGAGCGGGAGCCGGCGGCGACGGCGCGTGGCGGTCGTCGTGGAGGCGGCTGCTGCGTCGGGCCCAGCCTCGGGCATCGACTCGGCCGAGGAATGGGGAGTCTCGTTCGAGGGGTTCACACAGGTCCAGTCGTCGTGCGGTCCGGTCACGACGGCGGGGTCCCGGCTGGCTGTCGGGGCGTGGTCGATCCGGTGGCTCCGAAGACCGTAACCGGATCGTGATCATCGGCCAAGCCTGGCTATGGTAGAGATGCCCGGTTCCGTCCCGTCGTGCCCGGAAAGTCCGGACGAACGGCGTGAGCCGTCTCACAGAGGTCGCCGCGCGTCCTCAATATCCGCGTCGGCGGGCGGGGATCAGTACCAGCCGACCGACATGGAGTGGCTCCACGCCCCGCACGGTGTGCCGTACCGGCCGGAGATGTAGCCCAGGCCCCACTCGATCTGCGTCGACGGGTTGGTGCGCCAGTCCGAGCCGGCGGTCGCCATCTTCGTGCCGGGCAGCGCCTGCGGGATGCCGTAGGCCCCGCTGGACGGGTTCTCGGCGTTCCAGCGCCAGCCGGACTCCTTGTCCCACAGCTTCTCGAGGCAGGCGTACTGGTCGTCGCCCCAGCCGCGCTCGGCGGCCATCGCCTTGCCGATCGCCTTCGCGGAGCCCGGGTCCGGGTTCGCCGTCGAGACCTCGAGCGTGCCCACCACGACGACCTCGTCCACCGGCTCGCGCGTCACCTCGCGGTCGACCACGGTGCGCTGCACCTCGGCGCCGTCCAGGGTGCGCACCTCGTAGGTCGTGACGCGCTCCCCCGGCACGCCGGCCGTGCGCACCACCTCGTACCCCTTCGGCAGCTCGTCCGACTCGACCTTCGTCGTCTCGAACGGGATGACCTCGGTCTTCCGGTCGGCGTCGGTGTCCCCGCGGCTCACCATGACGAGCATGCCGTCGACCGCGGCCCCGCCGAGCGGCACCGACGTACGGTCGTGCTCGCCGAGGGTGATACCGGCGGTCGCCAGGACGTCGCGCACCGTGGACTGCGCGGTGCGGATGGGCAGCACCAGGCCGTCCACGGCCACCTGCACGGTCTTCGTGGTCGACACCCGCACGGGGGTCCGGTCCAGCGCCGCGGTGCGCGACGCCGACGTCACGGCGTCCGCCCCCCGGGGCCCGAGCGCCGCGAGCAGCTCGCCCACCGTGTGCGCCGTCGTCGGGAAGGTCGTGACCTCGCCGTCGATCTCGACCGTCACCTCGCGGCTCGAGCGGACCACGACCTGGCCGCCGTCCGCGGCCGCGGACGACGCCGCCGGTTGCACGAGGTCGTCCGGGCCGAGCGGGATGTGGTGGTAGCGCAGCACGTCGGCGACCGACGCGCCGTACGAGTCGACGGTCGCGACGTGGCCGTCGTAGTCGATCGTCATCGTCTTGTGCACCTGCGTGACGGCGGCCGTGCCGCCCACCAGCGCGAGGACCACGGTGCCGTGCACGACGTGGCGCGCGGGCCCGGTGAGGGCGCCGCGGCGAGGGGTCGACGCCGGAGCCGTCGCCCTGTCCGACGCCCGCTCCGCCCTCGACCTCCGCACGAGCACCAGACCGTAACGGAACCGTGACCAGGGGGGAAGACCCCGACCGCTCACCGATCCCTCACCGCGTGCCGTACACGCGCTCGGACGTCGCCGAGAGCTCGCGGCACACCTCGTCCAGCGGGCGCTCGAGGACGTCCGCCATCGCGCGCACGGTGTGCGCCGCGACGTACGGGGCGTTCGGCTGGCCGCGGTACGGGTGCGGCGGCAGGTAGGGCGAGTCGGTCTCGACCAGCACCAGCTCGAGGGGAACGGCCCGCAGCGCGCCGCGCAGGCGGTCGTTCTTCGGGTAGGTCACGGGGCCCGCGAACGAGAGGAACCAGCCGTGCTCGGCCGCCAGGGCGGCCATCTCCTCGTCGCCCGAGTAGCAGTGGAAGACGGTGCGCTCGGGGGCGCCGTCGGCCAGCAGGACGTCGATCACCTGCGCGTGCGCGTCCCGGTCGTGGATCTGCAGCGCCAGGCCGAGCTCCTTGGCCAGCGCGACGTGCGCGCGGAACGCCTCGCGCTGCACCGCCTCGCCCCGCGGGCCGGTACGGAACAGGTCCATGCCCGTCTCGCCGATCGCGCGCACGCGGTCGTGCGCCCGCGCGACCTCCGCGACGCGGGCCAGCGCGTCGTCGAGCGCGACGGCGTGGTGCGGCGCCGGGTCCGGCTCCAGCCCGTCCGGGCCCACCTCGCGGACGCCCGCGTGCAGCACGGCCTCGTTCGGGTGGATCGCGACGGCGGCGAGCACGCCCGGGTGCCCCGCGGCCAGCAGGTCGACCGTCCAGTCGATGCCGGGCAGGTCGCAGCCCACCTGCACGACGCGGTCCACGCCCGCCGCCGCGGCGCGGGCGAGGTGCTCGCCGACGCGGGGTGCGGGGACGTCGTCCGGCAGCACGCCCGCGATCGCGTCGAGGTGCGTGTGGTTGTCGGCGACCGGGACGGGCAGGGGCGCGGGTTCCGCCGGGAACCCGCGCTCGCGCTTGCGCGCCACCCTCAGGCCTTCTCGCGCAGCCGCTCGAGCTCCTCCTCGACGATCGAGTCGTCGAGCTTGGTGAACACGGGCGTGGGCTTCGCGATCTCGGTGCCCGGGGTCACGGGTCGCGACTCCCAGGAGGGGAAGTCGTAGTCGCCCGTGATGACCGGGTACTGCCGGGAGTCGTCGTCGAGGTCGGTGACCTCGTCGATGCGCGGCTGGGGCGCGAAGGTGCCGGTGCCGCCCATGGTCTCGTGCACCTGCTGCGCCGAGTGCGGCAGGAACGGGCTGAGCAGCGTGTTGCAGTCGCTCACGGCCTGCGTGACCGTGTGCAGCACGGTCGCGAGCCGGTCCGGGTCCGTCTTGAGCTTCCAGGGCTCCGTCTCGGAGACGTACCGGTTGACGTCGCCGACGACGCGCATCGCCTCCGCGATCGCCGCGCGCTGCCGGTTGGACCCGATGAGCCCACCGACGGTGCCGAACGCCTCGGACGTCGCCTTGAGGACGCCGCGGTCGACGTCGGCCAGCTCGCCCGGCGTCGGGACCTGCCCGAAGTTCTTGTGCACCATGCTCGCGGTGCGGTTCACGAGGTTGCCCCAGCCCGCCACCAGCTCGTCGTTGGTGCGGCGCAGGAAGCTGTCCCACGTGAAGTCGACGTCCTGGCTCTCCGGGCCGGCCGCCGCCACGTAGTAGCGGAACGCGTCCGGCTGGTAGCGCGCCAGCATGTCGCGCACGTAGATGACCACGCCGCGCGAGCTCGAGAACTTCTGCCCCTCGACGTTGAGGAACTCGGAGCTGACCACCTCGGTGGGCAGCTGCAGCGTCCCGTACGGGCCCGGCGCGCCGCCGCGCGAGCCCTTCCCGTCGTAGGCCAGCAGCTCGGCCGGCCAGATCTGGGAGTGGAACGTGATGTTGTCCTTGCCCATGAAGTAGAAGGAGCGGGCCGTCTCCTCGTTCCAGAACGCGCGCCACGCCTCCGGGTCGCCCGTGCGCCGCGCCCACTCGATCGACGCCGAGAGGTACCCGATGACGGCGTCGAACCACACGTACAGCCGCTTGGTCGGGTTCTCCTCCCAGCCCTCGAGCGGCACCGGGATGCCCCAGTCGATGTCGCGCGTCATGGCGCGAGGCCGGATGTCGTCGAGCAGGTTGAGGCTGAAGTTCAGCACGTTGGGCCGCCACCCGGTGCGGGTGCGCAGCCAGTCGCCCAGCGCGTCGGCGAGCGCCGGCAGGTCGAGGAAGAAGTGGTTCGACTCGACGAACTGGGGCGTCTCGCCGTTGATGCGGCTGCGCGGGTTGATCAGGTCGATCGGGTCGAGCTGGTTGCCGCAGTTGTCGCACTGGTCGCCGCGCGCGCCGTCGTACCCGCAGATCGGGCACGTGCCCTCGATGAACCGGTCGGGCAGCGTGCGGCCGGTGGACGGGGAGATCGCGCCCATCGTGGTCTTCTCGACCATGTAGCCGTTCTTGTACACCGTGCGGAACATCTCCTGCACGACGGCGTAGTGGTTGCGCGTCGTCGTGCGGGTGAACAGGTCGTAGGACAGCCCGAGCGACGTGAGGTCCTCGACGATGACCCGGTTGTAGCGGTCCGCGAGCTGCTGCGGCGTCACGCCCTCCTGCTCCGCCTGCACGAGGATCGGCGTCCCGTGCTCGTCCGTGCCGGAGACCATCAGCACGTCGTGACCCGCCATCCGCATGTGCCGGCTGAAGACGTCGGAGGGAACGCCGAAGCCGGCGACGTGGCCGATGTGCCGCGGGCCGTTGGCGTAGGGCCACGCCACGGCCGAGAGGATGTGGGTCATGCGGGCGATTCTAAGGGCCCGGACGACGACGCGTCCGAGCGGTCCGCGGCCCGGTCGGGCCCGCCGCGTCAGCCGAACGTGACCCGGACCAGGCGGTCGTCGCCGTCGCGCGGCGAGCCGCGGCCGTCGGTGTTGTTGGTCAGCACCCACAGGCCGTCCGCGTCGCCGCCGCCCGGCTCGACGGGGGCGACGTTGCGCAGCCGGCCCAGCTCGCCCGCGAGCAGCGCCTGCGGCTCGCCGAGCGGCCGGACGCTCCCGTCCGGGTCCACGGCGTCCTTGCTCGGGCTCGGCCCGGCCTCGTCGCCGCCCTCGTCCGCGGCGGACGCGGTGCCGCCGAAGGGCACCCGCCACAGCCGCTCCCCCCGCAGGCCGGCGAGATAGACGGCGTCGTCGGTCACCGCCAGGCCGGACGGGGACGCGTCGGACGTGGGCCACCACGCGACCGGAGCGACGGTGCCGTCGCCCGCCTGCGGCTGCCCCTCGAGGCCGGGCCCCTCGACGTCGGGCCAGCCGTAGTCGCCGCCCGGCTCGATCTCGTTGAGCTCGTCCCAGGTGTTCTGGCCGAACTCGCTCGCGAACATCCGGCCCGACGCGTCCCAGCCGAGGCCCTGCACGTTGCGGTGGCCGAAGGTCCAGACCGGCGAGCCGGGGTCGGGGTTGCCGGGCGCCGGGTCACCGTCGGTCGTGACGCGCAGGATCTTGCCGGCGAGCGACGCCCGGTCCTGCGAGGCCTCCCCGTCGCCCGCGTCGCCGGTGCCGACGTAGAGGAACCCGTCGGGACCGAAGGCCAGGCCGCCGCCGTCGTGGTGGCCGGCGCGCGGGATGCCGTCGAGGACGGTCGTGAGCCCGCCGAGCACCGTCCCGTCCAGCGCGCCGCGCAGCACCGCGTTGTCGTCGGCGCCGGTGCGGTAGACGAACACGTCGCCCGAGCCCGGGTCGCGCGCGACGCCGAGCAGCCCGCCCTCGCCGTCGGGCGTGGTCTGCGCGGCGAGCGCGTCGGCGCCGGGGCCGGTGACGTCCGTCGTCGTGCCCGCGTCGGGGTCCACGACCACCAGCCGCGCCTCGTCGCGCAGGCTGATCAGCAGCGTGCCGTCCGGCAGCGGGGCGAGGCCCCACGGCACGTCGAGGCCGTCGACGACCGTCTCGACCGAGACCTCGGGGGTGGCTGCCGGCGAGGCGGACGCCTCAGGGCCGGTGCCGCGCGGCGGCTCCGGCTCCACGGACGACGACCGCGTCGACGGGTCGGGACCGTCGTCGTCGCCGGGGCCACCGCAGGCCCCCGGCAGGAGCACGAGGCCCACGAGCAGGACGACGACCACCGGTCGGCGGGAGGGATGGCGCCTCATGACCCCATCCTGCTGCGCTCGGCCGCCGCCGTCGACACCCCGCCGCCGGGCTGGCATGCTCTCCCCCAAGAACCGGTCAAGGGGGGACTGCGATGTCGATCACCGAACGCCTGCGGCGCCTGTTCCGACATGACGGCGAGGCCCCGCCCGCCCAGCGACCGGACCTCGCGCGACTCTCGGTGGTCGAGGAGCGCGGACGGCCGGCCGCCGGCACCATGACGGTCCAGCCGCTCTACCGCCCCGGCTCCGCCGGAGGGGGCTGCTGCTGACGCCCTTCCTCCACCCGATGCCCCGGGTGACGGTCGTCGACACCCGACCGACTCACGACCTACGCTTGACGAGCGGTTTTCGGGGCTGCGGTTCGGCGAAGGAGTCGTCATGAAGATCAGCGGAAGGCTCAGGACCATGTTCCACCGTCGCGAGAAGCTGCCACCGCTCGATCCCTCCGAGCGGCGCCCACCCTCCTGGGCCGCCGACCCGCGGCTCGAGCCGGACCGCGAGGACATGCGCAACCGGCGCTCCGCGGACGCGTTCGGGATGGGCTACCTCGACGGCGGCGGATTCACGGACGGCGGTGGCAACCCCTGACCTCGGCGCGTCGTGGCAGGCTGGCACCATGAGTGACGCCCGGCCCGCCCCCGTCCGTGCCCTGATCGTCGTCGACGTCCAGCCCACGTTCTGCGAGGGCGGCGAGCTCGCCGTCGAGGGCGGCGACCGGGTCGCCCAGGACGTCGCCGCCTACGCGGCCGCGCACCGCGACCGGTACGAGATCGTCGTGACGACGCAGGACTGGCACGTCGACCCGGGCGACCACTTCAGCGACCACCCCGACTTCGTCGACTCCTGGCCGCCGCACGGCGTCGCCGGCACGCCGAACGCCGAGCTGCACCCCGCCCTCGTGGACCTGCGCCAGGACGTGTCCGTGAAGAAGGGCCAGTACGCCCACGGCTACTCCGGCTTCGAGGGCACGGACTCCGACGGCCGCACGCTGGAGCAGGCGCTGCGCGACGCCCGCGTCGAGGCGGTCGACGTCGTCGGCCTCGTCGAGTCGCACTGCGTGAAGCGCACCGCGCTCGACGCCGTCGGCCTGGGCCTGGCGACGCGCGTGCTCACCGACCTCACCATCCCCGTCAGCCCCGAGCAGGGCGCGCAGGCCTGCGCCGAGCTCGCCGCCGCCGGCGTCGAGCTCACCCCCTCGACCGCCGCCTGACGGCCGAACATGCACCCGTGCACGTTCTGAGCGCTCAGGACGTGCGCAACTGCATGCTCGGCAGCTACTTCGCGGCGAGGGCGGCCGCGTAGAGGTCACGCTTGGGCACCCCGGCCGCGGTGGCGACGTCGGCGACGGCGGCCTTGAGCCGCTCCCCCGCGCGGACGCGGGCCAGGACCTCGGGCACGAGGTCCTCGACGCTGGGAGCCGCACCCGCGGGCGCGCCTCCGACGACGACGCAGATCTCGCCGCGCAGCCCCTCGCCGCCCGCGGCGCGGGCGTCGGCCTCGGCGACGACGTCCGCGAGCGGGCCGCGGAGCACCTCCTCGTACGTCTTGGTCAGCTCACGGCAGACGGCGGCGGGCCGGGCGGGGCCGAACGCGTCGGCCATGGCGTGCAGCGTGTCGGTGATCCGGTGCGGCGCCTCGAAGAAGACCATCGTGCGCGGCTCCGCGGCGAGCGCGCCGAGCCACCGCGACCGCTCCCCCGCCTTGCGCGGCACGAACCCCTCGAAGGTGAACCGGTCGGTGGGCAGCCCGGACAGGGCGAGCGCGGTGAGCACCGCCGACGGACCGGGGGCCGCCGTCACGCGCAGGTCCCGCTCCACGGCGCGGGCCACCACGCGGTAGCCCGGGTCGGACACCGCGGGCATGCCGGCGTCGGACACCACGAGCACGGTGCCGCCGTCCGCGACGACGTCGAGCAGCTCGTCGGCGCGGGCCTCCTCGTTGTGCTCGTGGTACGACGTCACGCGCCCGGCCACGGTCACGCCCAGGCGCGCGGCCAGGGCGTGCAGGCGGCGCGTGTCCTCGGCCGCGACGACGTCGGCCTCCGCGAGCAGCCGCCGCAGCCGCGGCGACGCGTCCTCCGCGTTCCCGATGGGCGTCGCCGCGAGCACGACCGCGCCGACCTCGGCGCGCGGGGCGGGACGGCGTTCGTCAGCGGGTACGGCGGAAGGCTCGGAGGTCATGGTGACCAGCGTCGCACGGCCCCTACGATGACCCGGTGACCGCCCCCGACGCCGACGCCACCACCACCGGCGATCCCGCGCCCGCGGGCACGCCCCCGAGCCACGCCCGCCACCGCGCGGACACGACCCCGGACGGGACGCACGAGACGGACGGCTCGCCGGAGGCGCACGCGGACCCGCCGCCGGCGTTCCCCGGCGCGCCGGCGGCCTCGCCGTCCCCGACGCCCGCCGACGGCGACGGCCGCACGACCCAGGCGAAGCTGCTCGAACGGCTGCTCGGCGCCCGGCGCGTCCGGCTCGACCTGCGCCGCCGCGACCGGTTCTGGGGCTGGTTCGGCACGATCGTCGTCACGCTGCTGGCGGCGGTCGCCCGGCTGTGGCAGCTGGGCCAGCCCCACAAGCTGGTGTTCGACGAGACCTACTACGTCAAGGACGCGTTCACGCTCGGCCGCCTCGGCTTCGAGGCGCAGTGGCCCGACGATCCCAACCCGGCGTTCGAGGCCGGCGACGTCCTCACCTACCTCGACAAGGCCGCCTACGTCGTCCACCCGCCGATCGGCAAGTGGATGATCTGGCTCGGCATGGAGGCCGGCGGTGGCGCCACCAGCTCGTTCGCGTGGCGCCTGTCCAGCGCGATCATCGGGATCGTCGCCGTGTTCCTGCTGGTGCGGATCGCGCGGCGACTGTTCGCGTCGACCACGATGGGGATCGTCGCGGGCCTGCTGCTCGCCGTCGACGGCGAGGCGATCGTGCACTCCCGCACGGCCCTGCTCGACCAGTTCCTCATGTTCTGGGTGCTGGTCGCGTTCGGCTGCCTGGTGATGGACCGCGAGCAGGCCCGGCGCCGGCTCGCGGGCCGGGTCGCGGAGATCCTCGACGCCGGCGGCACCGTGGCCCGGTACGGCCCCCGCCTCGGCTTCCGCTGGTGGCGCCTCGCCGCGGGCGTCAGCCTCGGCCTGGCGTGCGGCACCAAGTGGTCGGGCCTGTGGTTCGTCGCCGTCTTCGGCATCCTCTCCGTGCTGTGGGACCTCGCGGCCCGGCGCGCCGCCGGCGTCGGCCGCTGGTGGGAGGACTCCCTCGTCGTCGACGCCGTCCCCGCCTTCCTCACGATCGTGCCCACCGCGTTCGTCGTCTACCTCGCGTCCTGGTGGTCGTGGTTCGTGAGCCAGGGCGCCTACCTGCGCCAGTGGGCCGCCGAGCATCCCGGCGAGGGCGTCACCTGGCTGCCCGACCCGCTGCGCAGCCTGCTCCACTACCACCAGCAGATGTGGGACTTCCACACGGGGCTCTCCTCCGACCACCCGTACGCATCGCACCCGCTGGGCTGGATCGTGCAGTGGCGGCCCACGTCGTTCTTCTGGGAGAAGGAGTCGCCCGGCCAGGGCACCTGCCCCGCCGACGCCGCGGAGGCCTGCGCCCGCGCCGTCACGTCGCTCGGCAACCCGCTGCTGTGGTTCCTGGGCGCGGTCGCGATCGTCGCGACGATCTGGCTCGGGGTCCGGCTGCGCGACTGGCGCGCCCTCGCCGTCCTGAGCGGCACCGCCGCCGGCTGGCTGCCCTGGTTCGCCTACGCGCCGCCGTTCAGCGACCGGACGATCTTCACCTTCTACTCGATCGTCTTCACGCCGTTCGTGGTGCTGACGCTCGTCTATCCGATGGTCGTGGCGCTGGAGCGCACGGAGGGCCGACGCCGCGAGCGCTCGTTCGCCGTGGCGACGATCGTCGCCGTCCTGGTCGTGGTCCTCGCCGTGTCGGCGATCTTCTACCCGCTGTGGACGGGGATGCAGGTGCCGTACTCGTACTGGCAGAACGTCATGCGGCTGGAGTCCTGGATCTAGGAGCCCCGGCCCTCCGCCACCACGGCACTGGGGTTTCCCCTAGCAGTGGTCAGACCACGCCCGTGCGCCGCCAAGACTGGGGACCGTTGCGACGGCGAGTCACCGGACGACGGAGAAGATCTCCACGGGGAGCACCCTCGCGCGATACGCAACGCGACCGCACGAAGGGTGAGGCTCATCATGAACACGAAGACCAAGGGAATCGTCGCCGGCGTCGCAGGGGCCGCCCTGCTGCTCGGCGCGGGCGGCACGTTCGCCCTCTGGCAGGACCAGGGTCAGGTCGCCGGCGGCGTCATCCGCGCCGGCCACCTGAAGGTGCAGGCGGAGGAGACGCAGTGGTTCGACGTCTCCCCCGACCGCGGCGACGCCCAAGAGCTCGCGGGCGACGTCGGCCCGGGACTGCGCTGGGACGCCGGCTGGCTCGGGGAGGAGCAGAGCGTCCTCAACGGCATCATGACCGAGTTCCGGACCCTCGACCCGGACGGCACCGGCTCCGGCACAGGCCCGGTCGTCGGACACCGGATCAACCTCCCCGAGTGGCAGACGGTGCCCGGCGACTTCGTCCTCGGGCAGACGCGGGTGATGGCCTTCGCCGAGGGCGACAACATGGACGCGCGCCTCTCCGTCCACGGCGCCTCCCTCGAGGGTGACCTCGCCCAGGGGCTGGGTCTGAAGTTCTTCGTGACCGACCGGGACGGGAACGTCATGAGCGGCGCCCACGACGTGTCCGAGGCCACCGACCTGCACTTCCCGGGGGCGGGCGGACACGAGCTGCAGGTGTTCGTCCTCGGGAACCTGCCGCGCGAGATCTCCGGCCAGGACCTGACGGGCACCGAGGCGGCCCTGCTGGACATGACCGTGATGCTGGAGCAGGTCCGCTGACGGCTCTCGCCACCTGACGCCACCCGGGCCCGGCGACCACCGCGGCCCGGGGGCGCGTCGGCGGCACCGCTGCAGACCCTCTGAAGGAGGCTCTCCATGAAGTGCGCAGCCACCCTCTCCGCAGGAGCTCTCGCGGTCGTCCTCCTCCTGGGGGCGACGGGCACCACGACCGCGGCCTGGCGCGCCGAGGCTCCCCTCCTTGCCGCGACCCTCGCGGCCGGGGACCTCGACGTCACGCTCGACGCCGCGGGCGACCCCGGAGACCCGGGCGTGATCGAGCCGAACGGCGAGCTCACCGCCACCTACGACCTCGGCACGTCGCTCCGCGGGGACAACCTCGACGCGGTCCTCCGGCTCGCGGTCCCCGCCTGGCGCGACAGCCTGCTGCTCGACGTGCTCGAGATCTCGGCCGTGGTCGAGCAGGACGGCGCCCCGGTGGCGACGGGGACGCTGGACGCCGAGGGCGCGTTCCGGTTCGACGGGGAGGTCGACGTCCCCGTCGAGCTCCCGCGGGACGCCGTCGGCGCGCTCACCGTGACGCTCACCGTGACGATGGACCCGTGGGCGGGGAACGCCTACCAGGGCCTCCGGCTGGAGGACGGCGAGCTCGTCGCCGACCTGTGGCAGGTCCGGACGGGCGAGTCCGTGGACGATCGCGAGCGCCTGTGGAGCGACGACGCGGCAGCACCCGCGCCGGACGTCGTCAGCGGCTCGCTGGGGGTCGAGGTCGACGCGGCCCCACGCGCCACGGCCGACGACACCCGGTCGGGCGACGCGGCCGAGACCGACGCCTTGGACGAGGCGTCCGGCAACGACCAGCACGACGCGGCCGACGCACTGGACGACGCCACGACGGCGCCCGAACCGAGCCCTGAGCCCGAGCCGACGGAGACCGCCCCCGCCGAGCCCACGCCCGAGCCCGCGGAGACCGCCCCCGCCGAGCCGGAGCCCGCCGAGCCGGAGCCCGCCGACCCGGAGCCCGAGTGGGCCGACGACCTGCTCGACCTGCTCGACGGAGCCGGCCTCGACGAGGCCGCCGTCGACCCGGACGACCTCCCCGCCGAGGTCGAGGAGTGGGCCGAGGCCCACGGGATCGCGCTGGACGACGTCCGCGCCTGGTTCGAGGGGAGAGCGTCATGACCGCCGGCACCGGGCAGGCCCCGGCCACCGACGTCACGTCGTCCCCCGCCCGCCGGCCGCGCACCACCGGGCGCCCGCGCCGCATCCTCGGGAGGGTCGCGTCCGTCGCGCTCGGCGCCGTCATGGTCGCCCTGCTCGCGCTGGCCGGAGCCGCCGTGGTCGTCCCCAAGGCCATGGGCGCCACCCCGCTCACGGTGCTGACCGGCTCCATGGAGCCGTCGCTCTCGCCCGGCGACGTCGTGGTGGTGCGCCCGGTCGACCCGGCGGACGTCCAGGTGGGCGACGTCCTGACCTTCCAGCCCGTCTCCGGCGACCCCACCCTGGTGACCCACCGGGTCGTCGGGCTCGTGTGGGGCGGCGACGGCGAGCCTGCCGGCTTCACCACCCGCGGCGACGCCAACGGCGCCGACGACGACCCGATCGTGGCCGACCAGGTGCAGGGCCGCGTCCTGTACTCGATCCCGGCGGTCGGCCACCTGACGAACGCGTCGTGGGCGCCCACCGCGGTGAAGGTCGCCGCCGTCGGCCTCATCCTCTACGGCGTCGTCGCGGTCGTGACACCCGACCGCTCGCGCCGCAGCCGCCGTCGCACCGAGCCGACCACCGACCGAGACCAGGGAGCATCGTGATGACCAGGAACCGCACCAGGGCCCTCGCGCTCACCGTGGTGCTCGCCGCCACCGCGGCCGTCGCACCGTCGGCCTCCGTGGTCGCGGCCGCCGCGACCGCCGGGATCGCGAGCGCGGACGTGGCGAGCCCGGTCACCCCCGAGCACGACACCGACGGCACGCCGCTCGTCCGCCTGACCGGAGACGTGACGCCGGGAGACGCGATCCTCGTCGACGGCTCTCTGCTGGGCGAGGTGGTCGTCGTCCCGGGCGACGCCGGCCGGGCGGTGCTGCGGGTGCGCAACGACGGTCCGACCGCCGGCACGCTCACGGCGAGCGTCGTCGACGCCGTCGCCTTCCGCGACCCCGACGACGCGAGCTGGGTCGACGACCCGTTCTACGACGACCTGACCGTCAACGGTGTCCCCGCCACGCAGCTGGAGGGTCGCCGGACGGTGATCCACGAGGTCGCCCTGGGCCGCGGGGCCACCGTCGACATCCCCGTCGACTACGACTTCCCCGTGGAGGCGACGAGCGGCAACCGCGCCTTCGTGGGCGAGCGCGTCTTCTCGTTCGACCTCCTGCTCCGCATTCTCGGCGACACCCCCGCCCCTGAGGCCCCGGGCGACTCCGGCCCCGGCGCGGACCCCGGCGACGACCGGACCGCGGCCGGTCCCACGGATCGCGGCGCAGGCGATGACGACACCGGCACCGCCCGCGCGGTGACCGGCGACGCCGGCACCAGCGGGCTCGTCGCCCGCACGGGCGGAGCAGCCCTCCCCGCCGATCCGCCCTGGCGGCTCCTCGTCGGCGCGGCGCTCGCGCTCACCGCGGCCGGCGCCGCCCGGGCCCTGCGCCGTCACCGGGCAGCACCCCAGGAGGTGCCCGAGTGAGGCGATGGGTGCGGGTGCTCCTGGGCGCGGTCGTCGTGCTGTCGCTCGGCGGCGCGGCGGCCGTGACCTGGCTCGGGCTGCAGGGTGAGAACACGTGCGTCGCCGCCCTGCGCGACCTGGACGGCCGGTGCGTCCGTCTCGACGCCGAGCCCGACGTCGCGCACGCGGACCTGCGCCCGACCGGCGGCCGGTTCGAGGCTCCGGCCCAGGGTCTCGACGTCCCCCTCACCTCGATGGCCGCCGCGGGCGGGGCCCTCGACCCGCCCTCGCTCACCGAGGCGTTCGAGGTCCGCGACCCCGACCGGACGACGGCCGAGGGGTCCCGGCCCCGGATCGTGGCCGTCCACGCCGTCCGCGACGGACGCGCGCCGGGCAACGCGTTCTTCGAGCCCGGTGCACGCGACCCGGCCGTGACGGTCGCCCGTGGCGACGAGCTCCGCGTCGACGGCGTCGCCTACGTCGTGGAGCGCACCGAGGTGCTGAGCAAGGCCGCCGCCGCCGCGTCGCCCGACGTCTGGGGCCACCGCCCCGGCGGCGAGGACCGCCTCGTGGTGCTCACCTGCCTGCAGCGCGCGGGCAGCGCCGGGCCCGCGCGGGACAACCTGGTGATCCAGGCCGTCCGCGCGTGATCGGCCGCCCCTCGGGTTGCCGGCACGCACCCCCCTGTCGACGATGAGGCGTGGTCCGAGACGTCGATCGAGCCGAGCGCCGCGTCTTCATGATCGTCGCGGTGTCGGCCGTCGCCCTGATCGCGGCCGTTCCCGCCGTCGAGCTCGCCCTGTGGGGGATCGAGGGTATCGCTCCGGTCAGCCACGGCGGCGACCTGCTCCTGGGCGGGGCCAGGCTCGCGTTCGTCGCCCGCCTCGCCCTCCTCCTCGTCGCCGGGGTGACGGTCGCGAGCGCGCTCTCGGCCGCGCTGCTCGCACGGCTGCGGATCCTGCACCGGTCGCGCGCCCTGCGGATCACGTTGGTCGTCTGCCTGAGCCTCGGGATCGGGGTCGTCCGCACCGCCGCCATCTCGCTCGGCCTCCCTCGCGGCGCCACGGCGGAGTTCCTGGTCGCCGAGACCCTCCTCGCGGCGGCCGAGGCGTGCTTCGCCATCTCGGTCGCCCTCTTCTACGTGGGGACACGGCAACGCATCCGGGAGGAGGAGCGTCGGCACCTCCTCGAGACGCAGCGGACGGAGCTCGCCCGCATCGAGGCCGAGAAGGAGGAGCTGCGGGTGCGGCGCGACGTCTCGCGCGACCTGCACGGGGGCCTGCAGCAGCGGCTCGTCCTCGCGATCCGGGACGTCGAGGCGATCCGCGACGACCTGCGCCGCGACGGGCAGGAGCGCGCAGCGCTCGTCCTCGAGGAGGTCTCCGAGCGGCTGGACGACTTCCGCGAGACCGAGGTACGGGCCACGGCGCACGCCCTCTACCCGCCGGCAGGCGACTTCGCCCTGTCCGCGGCGCTGCTCCTCCTCGCGGACCGGCTGCCGCCGTCGGTCCGGATGGACGTGCGCTACGAGGGCGTCGCCGACGCGCTGGTGGCCGGGTACGAGCTGCCCGCGGCGGACCGGGTCATGCTGTTCTCCATCGTCGAGGAGGGGGTGAACAACGCCGTGCTGCACGGCAAGGCCGGCGTCATCGACGTGGTGGTCAGCGGAGAGACGGACGCCTCCGGTCGCAGCACGGCCGGGCTCACCGTGGACGACGACGGCGTGGGCCTGACGGACGACCCGACGCTCTCCGGGCTCGGCCGGCTCCGCGCGAGGGCGCGCGGGCGGGGCGGGGACCTCACGCTCGGCCCGTCGCCCTTGGGGGGCGCCCGGCTCGCCGCCCGGGTGCCGGTGCGCGACCCCTCGTCCGAGCCGGACGGCCGGCGATGAGCGCCGCCCGTCGCCCGCTGCGTGTCGCCGTCGTCGAGGACGAGGCCATGATGCGCGGCCTCGTCCTGGCCCTGCTCCGCGCCCAGCCCGGGATCGAGGTGGTGGCCGACGCCGCGGGTCAGGCCACCGCGCTGGCGGCGATCCCGCCGGGTTCGGCCGACGTCGCCATGCTCGACATCGAGCTCGAGGACGGCAACGGCATCGCGCTGGGACGCGCGCTGCAGGAGCGGGACCCGAGGCTGCGGATCCTGCTCGTGTCCAGCCACAACCTCCTTGCCCTGGTGCGCTCCATCAGCGCCGGCGCCCCGACGGCGTGGAGCTACCTGTCGAAGCGGTCGTCGGCCCAGCCCGGTGAGCTCGTGCGGGCCCTGTCCGCCGTGGCCCAGGGGCGGGTCGTGATCGATCCTGCGCTGGTGAGCCGCTCGGTGCCCCGGTCGGACACACCTCTGGCGCTGCTGTCGGCGGCGCAGTTCCGGGTGCTGCAGCTCGTGGCGGAGGGGCGGGGCAACGGCGCGGTCGCCGCGGAGCTGGGCATCACGCCCAAGGCGGTCGAGGCCCACCTCACCAGCATCTACAAGCGGCTGGACCTGCCGGAGGGAGCCAACCACCGCGTCGCGGCGGTGCTCGAGTTCCTCCGGCAGTCCGTGCGGCCCGGGGCCTGACCGCCGCCCCGTCCCGTGTCCCGCTCAGGCGGCGGGCCAGTCGACCTGCGGGGTCTGGTGGAACGCCCACCCGCCGGCGCGCCAGGCGGGGGCCTGTGCGGCGCTGCGGGCGCGGAAGGCCTCCCAGTCCTTGCGCTCGGGCGCGGTCCAGGCCACCTCGGCGACCGCGCCGAGTCGCGGCAGCAGCATGGAGAACAGCTCGTCGCGGGTGGTGATCGTCTCGGTCCAGACGGCGGCCTCGACGCCCTCCACGGAGTCGGCGGGCAGGCCGTCGATGACGGCGGTGGGCTCCCACTCGTAGGAGTCGCGCAGCTCGACGAAGCCCGCCCAGTGCAGGCCGAGCTCGTGCTCGGGCGTGTACTTCATGTCGAGGTAGGCGTGGTTGCCGGGCGACATGATGAACCGGGCGCC
>NZ_JBHXAW010000069.1:0-17396 GCF_042726645.1 Isoptericola sp. NPDC060257 | reverse complement strand
CCGTCTGCCTCCTGCGGAGGATCCCGGGGCGCGCTGACCCGGTCAGCCTGGAGGCATGGACACGACGACCGACCCGCGCCCCCTCGTCCCGACCCGCCCGTTCTCCCGCCCCCGCCGGATCGCCGGTGGTGTCGGCACGCTCGCGCTGGTCGGGCTGGGCGTCGCCCACACGGTCACGAACGCCCTCGGCCTCGCCTCCGACCGGGAGGCCTCCTGGCCGCTGTTCCTGATCTTCGGGACGGGGCTCAGCCTGGTGCTGTGGACGATCGCCGCGGTCGCATGGCGGTACTCGCGTCGTGGATCCGGGCGCGTCGCGCGCGCCGTCGTCCTCGTCGCCGGCGTGCTCTGCTGCGCGCTGGCCGTCAACGTGCTGCGGGTGCACCCCGAGGTCGTGCTCTCTCCCGCCGGCCCCGGTCCGTGGTCCCTCGTCGCCGGACCGGCGCTCTGCGTGGCGGCGGCGCTGCCGCGGCGACGGGGAGAGGTCGGGAGCGCCCTCAGAACACCCGGCGGACCTCTTGCGGCCAGCCGCAGGCCTCGGCGACCCGGCCGGCCCACGCCTTCGCGGCGTCGTCGTCGGTGACGTCGACGATCGTCAGGCCGCCGATGCGCTGCTCCGCCGGGGCGAACGGCCCGGCGGTGACCACCGGCGTGCCGCTGGTGGCGTCGGCGGTGAAGGCCGCGCCGTCGTCCTCGTCCACGCCGGCGGCGAACACGAGGACGCCGGCGTCCCTCATGTCGCCCACGACGGCGTTGGCGAGCGGCCCGCGCTCGGCGAACCAGTCAGGGCTGTGGTCGCCCACCCACTGCTGGTTGAAGTAGATGAGGTAGTGGCTCATCGTTCCTCGCCTCGTCGACGTCGTCGGGGACCCTGCGCAGGACGTTACCCGGACCTCCGTCGGCCGGCACGGGCCCTGGGAGGATGACCCCATGACCACGCCGCACCTCGACCCGGACCGCGTCCCCGAGCCGCTCGACCTGAGCGTCCGCCCCGGGGCGGGGCCGGAGGAGTACCCCCGCCTGGTCGAGATCTGGCGGTCCGCGGTCGACGCGACGCACGCCTTCCTGGCGGAGGACGACCGCGCGCGGATCGAGGAGCGGCTGGCGAGCGCGCACCTGCCGCACGTGCGGGTGCTCGTCGCCGAGCGGGCCGGCCGGGCCGTCGGCTTCGCGGGCGTCTCCGACGGGGCGCTCGAGATGCTGTTCGTCGACGCGGCCGACCGGGGGACCGGCGTCGGGCGCGCGCTCCTGGCCCACGTCGTCGACCGGTGCGGCGTGACGACCGTCGACGTCAACGAGCAGAACGCGCAGGCCCTCGGCTTCTACGAGCGCGCCGGGTTCACGGTGACGGGCCGGAGCCCGGTGGACGACGAGGGCCGGCCCTACCCGCTGCTGCACCTCACGCTGTCGAGGTAGCCCGGGCCCGGCCGCCCGTGCCCGGCGCCGGTCATCGCTCGTCGTCCGACGCCGGCGGGAGCTGCGGGTAGTCCGCCACCGGGTAGACGCCGACCGCGAACCCGTGCACGACGTCGCCGCGGCGGGGGAGGGCGTCGAACTCCTCCACGAGCGCCGCCATGCGCTGCCAGAACTCCTGCTTCTGCGCCTCGTCGATCCGCGCGTGCCGCAGGAAGCCCCACAGCTCTCCCTCGAGGTACGCGGGTCGGGACTCGCGGGCCGCGACCTCGAAGTCGTTGAAGTCCACCGGCCTCGCGCCGTCGGCCCCGGCGTCCGCCCCCTCGAGCGCGACGTAGAACAGCCGGGCGGTCCGGCCGTAGAAGGCCTCCTCGACGGCGCGGACCCGGCGCGTCCTGACCACCCGCAGCAGCCCGGCGTCGGCGAGCACCTTGACGTGGTGGGCGACCGTGCTCTTCGGGCGGCCCACCGCTCGGGCGAGCTCGGTGACGCTCGCCGCGCGCTCGTGGAGCAGGCCGAGGATCGTGGTGCGGAGCGGGTTGCCGAGAGCCCGGACCTGGTCGGGGCCGGTCAGGGCGATCCGGTCCTCGAGCTCGTAGTCGGGGGTCTTGCCGTCCATGGTCGACGATACTAACGTTCTGGAACGTTCGAAGTTTTTGGATCGTACTTGCTGGATCCTCGAGGAGGAGCCATGGCCGAGATCATCCTGTTCCACCACTCCCAAGGGCTGACGCCCGGGATCCGGGCGTTCGCCGACGAGCTCGCCGCGGCGGGGCACACCGTGCACGTCCCCGACCTGTTCGACGGCCGGACCTTCGACGACGTCGAGACGGGCGTCGCCCACGCCCAGGAGCTCGGGTTCGACACGGTGATGGCCCGGGGCGTCGCCGCCGCGGAGGAGCTCCCCGCGGAGCTCGTCTACGCGGGCTTCTCGATGGGGGTCATGCCGGCGCAGCGGCTCGCCCAGACGCGGCCGGGCGCCGTCGGCGCGCTCTTCGTCGACGCGTGCCTCCCGGTCGCGGAGTTCGGGACCTGGCCGGACGGTCTGCCCGTGCAGATCCACGGCGGCGTGGACGACGACTGGTTCGCGGAGGACCTCGAGTCCGCCCGCGCGCTCGCGGGCTCCGTGCCGACGGCCGAGCTCTTCCTCTACTCGGGCACGGCGCACCTGTTCGCCGACCGGTCGGTGCGGGGGCACGACCCCGCGGCGGCCGCGCTCCTGAGCGAGCGCGCCCTGGCGTTCCTCGGCACGTGGGCGTGAGGCGTCGTCGCCGGCCGGTTCAGCCGGCGTCGGCGACCTCCCGGTCGGCGAC
Source organism: Isoptericola sp. NPDC060257 (assembly GCF_042726645.1). NCBI lineage: Bacteria > Bacillati > Actinomycetota > Actinomycetes > Micrococcales > Promicromonosporaceae > Isoptericola > Isoptericola sp. NPDC060257. The sequence continues at coordinate 14,673 of NZ_JBHXAW010000069.1, read as the reverse complement.
CCTCTCGAGGACGAAGTAGTAGAGCGCGCCGCCGTCGGCGGTGTCCCGTCCCGTCATCACGCCGAGGACGGCGTGGTCCGACAGGCGGGTGAAGTGGTCGATCACGGGCTGGCCGTCGTAGACCATCGACGCCGTGACGACGCCGTCGTGCTCCACCGCGCGCAGGGTGGCGCCGCCGCGGGCGAGGCGGGCGTCCGCGACGAGGGCGCCGTCGGGCGTCTCGCAGACCAGGGGGGACACGTCGTCGTCGGCGCGGAACAGCTTCCCGTACCAGCCGGTGCGGACGAGCAGGCGCTGGGTGCGGTGCTCGGTGCTCACCCCGAAGCCGCGCCACAGCCCGCGCAGATCGTCGGTCCGCACGGGCGGGAGCGAGCGCCACAGCGCGGGGAGGTCGGCCGCCGGGACGCGGCCGTCCCGCAGCAGGTCCGCCAGGGCGGCCGCGTCGGCCGGGACGACCGGCGCGGCAGGGACCGCGCCGTCGTCCATCAGCAGCACGGGTTTGATCGTGCGGCCGGCGCGGAGGTCGTCGATCGCCGACCCGACCCGGGCGAACGGGTAGCCGCGCACGAGCCGCTCGACCGGCAGCCGGCCAGCACGCCACAGCGCGAGCAGGGTGGGCACGTCGCGATGCACGACGGCGTCCCCCTCGATGACGCCGGTGAGCGTGCGGCCCCACAGCACCTGCGTCTGCGACACCGTGACCCGGTTCGCCCCGGCGTGCAGCGCCACGGTGGCGCACACCCCGCGCGGGGCGAGCACGGCGAGGGCGAGGTCGGTGGTCTCCTGCCGCCCGACGGTGTCGAGCACGTGCGTGGCCGCGAGCGTGCGGGCCGGCACGTCCTGCGGGGCGAAGGCGTCGGTCGCGCCGAGCTCGAGCGCCAGGGCGCGCCGGCCGGGGTCGGGGTCGCTGACGACGACGCGACCCACGCCGCGGTGCCGGGCCGCCATGACGCCGGCGAGCCCGGTCGTGCCCGCGCCGACGACGAGCAGCGTGTCGTGCGGGCCGGGGGCCAGGACGTGCAGCACCGTCCCGGCGCCGGTGAGGACCCCGCAGCCGAGCGGGGCCGCGACCTCCCAGGGCACGTCGTCGTCGATCCGGACCGCGTTGGTGGTGCGTGCCAGCGCGTGCGTCGCCCAGGACGACTGGGCCATCCACCCGGTCGTCGCCGCGGCGCCGTCGGCGTGGGCGCGCGACCGCGGGCGGTAGTTGAGGCCGGCGAAGTCGTCGCAGGAGGCGGGGTGGCCGGCGGCGCACGACCGGCACCGTCCGCACGAGTCGAAGCTGAGCACGACGTGGTCGCCGGGCCGGAGCGAGCCGACGCCCGGCCCGACGGCCTCGACGACGCCTGCGCCCTCGTGCCCGAAGATCGCGGGGAACCGGTCGCCGGCGCCGCCCGCGATGCCGAAGAGGTCGGTGGGGCAGACGCCGGACGCCGGGACGCGGACCAGCACCTCGCCGTCGCCCGGAGGATCGAGCGTGACGTCCGTGAGCATCGCCGGGCCCCCGGCCTCGCGGACGACGGCCGCCCGGGCCGCCGTCGCCGCCGCCGGGTCGAGCAGGTCGGGCATCGCGGGCTCCCTCGCGTCGTCGTCTCGTGCGTCGTCTCGTGCGTCGTCGTGCCCGAGTGTGGCAGCGCGCCGGCCGGAAGTCACGGATCTTGTGAATGGTGATTCACAGGTGGGCGGCGCGTGCGCGGCGTGGATACTGGGGGGCATGACCCTGTACGACGACGTCGGGGGCTTCGACGTCCTGCTGGCGGTGTGCCGCCGCTGGAACGTGCTCTGCCTCGCCGACCCGGTGGCGGCGCACCCGTTCTCGCACGGCACGCTGCACCCGCAGCACGACGAGCGCCTCGCCGCGTACCTGGCCGAGGCGCTCGGCGGCCCGCGCCTGTACACCGGCGGCTACGGGGACGAGTCGAGGGTGCAGCGCATGCACGCGGGCAACGGGGAGCACGCCGAGCTCGACGAGGTCTGCGTCGGGCTGTTCCGCCGGGCGCTGGACGACGTCGGCGTCCCGGCGTCCGCAGCCGCGAGCCTGGCCGGCTTCTTCGAGCGGCAGACCGTCGCGATGCGCGCCTACGACCGCAGCCGCGACGACGTGCCGGCCGGACTCCCGCTGCCGCGGGCGTGACCGCGCCCGCCGTCGGGGGCCTACCATCGCCGGGTGCCGACGATCGTGCTGACCACCGAGATCCCGGCGTCCCCGCAGGCGTGCTTCGCGGCGAGCCTGTCGGTGGACGCGCACACGGCGTCGATGCGCCGCTCGGGGGAGCGGGCGGTGGCGGGCGTGACGTCGGGCGTCATGGGGCCTGGCGACACGGTGACCTGGCGTGCGCGCCACTTCGGCGTCCCGTTCCGCATGACGTCGCGCATCAGCGCCCACGACGCCCCGCACTGGTTCGTCGACGAGCAGGTGGCCGGGCCGTTCCGCCGCTGGTGGCACGAGCACCGGTTCGAGGCGACGCCCGGCGGCACCCGGATGACGGACACGGTGGAGTTCGCCGCCCCGGCCGGGCCGCTGGGGCGACTGGTGGAGCGCTTGGTGCTCACCCGGTACATGACCCGCCTGCTGCACAGCCGCAACGCGTGGCTCGCGTCGGCGCTGGCGCCACGCGCCTGACCCGGCCCGACGGAGAACGTGCGGCACACCACACGCGGTCGACCAGGTGACGCCCAGGCGGGCTGCTTACCCTGGGCGCGATGTTGCTCCAGGCTCCTACTGCGCCCGCGCGCGCCCTCGACAGCTCGCGCGTCGCCCCCCGGGCGGGGCGCTCCCGGCGGCCGGAGGACCCGCTCGGCTGGCTGACCACGGCACCCGCCCTCCTCGGGGGGCTGGTCGCGGTGACGCTGCTGGCGGCCGGGCCGTTCCGGGGCGTCGACGAGGACGCGCACGGGTACTGGGCCAGGTCGTTGACGCCGGGGCTGCAGCCCTTCATCCAGCACGTGCTCGACCCGATCGCCGGGCAGGCGGTCTGCCTGCCGGTCCTGCTGGCCGTCGCGGCCACCCTCTCGTGGCGGCACCGCACGTGGCGTCCGCTGTGGTGCGCGGCCATGGCCGAGCTGGCGTTCTACGGCGGGGTGGGGCTGCTCAAGGTGGTCCTCGCGCGGCCGGCGCCCACGACGGACGACGCCGACCTGTTCGACGGCGGGCTGCGCCAGCTCGGCTGGAGCGGCATCAGCTTCCCGTCGGGCCACGCGGCCGAGGCGGTGCTGATCTACGGCACGGCCGTCTACCTCGTCGGGCGCTGGACGAACGCGTCGTCGCGCACGATGACGACCCTGCGGCTCGGCGTCGGCCTGGTCGCGCTCAACGCGGTCGCGGTGTCCTACTACCTCGGCTGGCACTGGATCAGCGACCTGGTGGGCGGGCTGCTCGTGGGCGGCCTGCTGCTGCGCCTGCTGGTCGAGGCGGACCGGCGCGGCTGGTGGCTGCGGCCCCGGCGCGCGGTCGTCGCCCGGCACCTCTGAGCGCCGCTGCCGCACGGGCCGGGTCCGTGCGTCGGGCGGGCTTGCGCGGCCTCCGCCGGCCTGGGAGCGTCGGCCGGATGAGTCGACCCGCACCCGTGCCCCCGACGCGGGGCCGTCATCTCGCCGCGTTCGTCGGCGGGCTCCTCGTGGCCAACAGCGCGCCGCACCTGGCGTCGGCCGCGACGGGACGGGAGCACCTCACGCCGCTGGCGGGACGCGGGTCGTCGCCGCTGGTCAACCTCGTGTGGGGCGCGGCCAACCTGGCCGGCGGCCTGGCGCTCGTGCGCGCGGCGGCCGGCCCGGACCGGCGCTGGGACCGGCGGCTCGTGGCGTTCGAGCTGGGTGCCGTGACGTTCGCCGCCTGGATGGCCGCGAGCGAGGGGCTGGCGCCGCTGAACTCCGTGCCGGTGACCTCCGTGCCGCACGGCGATCAGACCACGACCGCGGCGCCGGGCGGCGCCAGGTAGGTCCCGCCGGACGCGCGGCCCAGCCGGCGCCGGGCGCGCTCCGACGCGCGCAGCCGCCACGACCTCCGGTCGGCGAGCAGGGCGTAGGAGAGTCCACCAGGGCGGGGCGCCGATGCTCACGGACCGGAAGTGCATGCCCGCTCCATGCATCCCTGTGAAAACCGTTGCCCCGCATGCCGGGCTCTGGAAGGGTGTCCGCCGTGAATGCACCTGCTGCCGACGTCGACGTCGCGCGCCTCCTCGCCGCCTACGACGACCAGCTGAGGACCGACGCCGAGACACCGAGCGCCGTCGCCGTGACCCGCCTCGGACCGTTGCGCCTCGTCACCTTCACGGGCGGGCGCGGCTTCGTCACCTACCGTGACCTCGGCGGCGCCGACGCGGCGACGATCCGCGGGTTCGTCGCCGCGGCGCTCGCGCACTTCCGCGACGACGCCACGATCACCAGCGCCGAGTGGAAGACCCGCGGCCACGACGTCGCGCCCGGCCTGCACGAGGCGCTGGTCGACCACGGCTTCGTGCCCGAGGAACCGGAGTCGATCATGATCGGCGACGCGCGGCTCCTCGTCGCGGACGTCCCGCTGCCGGAGGGCGTGACCCTGCGCCGCGTCACCGCGGAGGCGGACGTGCGCGCGATGGCCGCGATGGCCGACGAGGTCTTCGGCGACGACCCTGCCACGTCGGGGCACGCCGACCAGATCCTGCTGCGGCAGGAGCGTGACCCCGAGATGGAGCTCTGGGTCGCGGAGGCGGACGGTCAGGTGATCAGCGCCGGGCGCCTGGAGCCCGTGCCCGGCACCGAGTTCGCCGGGCTCTGGGGCGGATCGACCCGCCCCGAGTGGCGGGGACGCGGCATCTACCGCGCGCTGACCGCGGCGCGCGCCCGGTCCGCCGTCGAGCGCGGCAAGACGTACCTGCACAGCGACTCGACCGAGTTCTCCCGCCCCATCCTGGAACGCTCCGGCCTGGTGAAGGTGTCCACCACCACGCCCTACGAGTGGCGTCGCTGAGGGGGGGCTCCGTGGGCCTCGAGGACGACCCGTTCGAGCACCGGGTCACCAAGGACGGCAAGGTTCTCGTGAGCCGCGGCGGCCGGCCGGTCGTCACGGTGGCCGGGGCGCGCGCCGCCCGCCTGGCCGCGCTGCTCGGCCGCGACCCCGAGACCGACCAGGAGCTGCTGGCCCGCGCGACGGGCAACTACCGGCGCGGCAACGAGAAGCGGGGCCACCGCCCGTGACCGCGCCCCGCGGAGCGCCCGTCGTCGGGGCAGGCCGGTGAGCCGCGGCCGGCTGCTGGCACGCCGCTCGGGCGCGCGCCGCGGGCTGCTGGTCCTCGTCGCGCTGCTGGTCGCCACCGTCGCGGCGGCGCTCGGCACCGCCGTCGGAGCGGTCCGCGCCGCCGAGGCGGACGTCGTCCACGACGGGCTGACCCGGGGCGGCGTCCCGGCCGAGGTGCAGGTGACCACCCGGCTCGCCCCGGAGGCGGACGCCGCGGCGCAGGACGCGGCGCTGCGCGCCGACGTCGACGCGCTCTTCGCCCCCGCGCCGTACGACCTGGTCCGCGAGGAGGTGCCCGACGACGACTCCGACGACCCGTTCGTGCGCTGGACGCTCACGCCCGACGTCGCCGCCACCGGCACCGCGGACCTCGCCGTCCTGGCCGCCGGGTCCGACGCTCTCCTCGACACGGTCCTCGCCGACGACGCCGTCGCCGTGCGCGGCGCGACCATGACCGGGGACCTCGCGGAGCGGGCCGCCGACGCGGCCGCGGCGGCTGCCGCGGCGAAGGCCGTGGCCCTCGTGCCGATGCTCGTGCTCGCGCTGGCGGGCGCGGTCGCGGTCGCCCAGGTGGCGCGGCTGCTCGCGGCCACCCGGGCGGGGGAGGTGCACCTCCTGGTCTCGCGCGGGGCGTCGGCGGGTCAGCTGACGGCGTCCGCGGCGTCGGAGGCGGCGCTGGTCGTCGTGGGCGGCGCGGCCGTGGGCGCGGGCGCGGCGGCGGCCGTGCTGGCGGCCCAGGGCGCCTCCGCGGGATCCCTCGCGGGGATGCTGGCGCCCTCGGTCGTGGCGACGGCGGTGGGTGCGCTGCTCCTGCTGGTGGCGGTCGGCGGCCTGCAGGCCCGGGCCGCCGCGGGGCTGCGGGTCACGGACCGGTCGGGTCGTGCGCGGCGGGCCGCCACGTGGGGGACCGTCGTGCTGGTGGCCGTGGCCGCCGGGATCACCACGTGGCTGCTGCGGCGGTACGGCTCGCCCCTCGTCCCCACGCCCGACGGCGGCCAGACCGACCCGGCGGCCGCCGCGGCGCCCGCTCTCGTGCTCGCGGCCGCGGCCGTCGGGGCGGTGGCGCTGCTGGGACCGCTGTCGCGGGCCTGGGCGGCGCTCACCGCGCGCCGCCCGGGCACGCGGGTGCTCGCGGCGCGGCAGGTGGCCCGACGGCTCGCGGTCACGGCGGTGCCCGTGGTCCTGGTCGTGGTGGCCGCGGGGAGCGTGGTGCTCGCCTCCGCGTACACCAGGACCGGTCAGCACCTGCGGGAGGCGGCCGCCGGCGTGGCCGCGGGCAGCGACGTGCGCGTCGTCGCGACGGAGGGGACGCCCGGGCCCGCCGCGACGTACGCGGCGCTGCCGGGGGCGGCGGACGCCGCCCCCGCGCGGGTGTCCGAGGCGGTCGTGGACGGCGTCCCGCTGTCCACCACGGGCCTTCCGCCCGACCGGGTCGCGTCGGTGGCCCGCGGGCCGCACGGGCAGCAGGGCGTCGACGAGATCGCGGCGGCGCTGGACGGGCCCGGCCCGTACGCGGACAACCCCCGGCTCCCGGCCGGTTCCACCGGGCTGGTGCTGCACGTCACGGGGCAGTACTACGTCGTGGACGAGGCGGCCACGGCGGAGTCGTCCACGGCCGGGGTGGGCGGCGAGCCGGCCTCCTGGGACTCGCTCGTCGCGGAGGACGGGCCCATGGCCTCCGACCGGGGGCCGCTGCTCGCGCTCGAGGGGTCGACGGTGGGGATCACGCTCTGGCTCTCCGACCCGGACGGGCAGCCCGTCCCGGTCGACGTGGAGGACCTCGACGTCGATCTCGACGGCGACCTCGACGGCGGCCTGGACCGGGCACGCCCCGTCGGGCCCGAGGAGCGCACGCTCGAGCTCCGCGCCGAGGTGCCGCCCGCGCCCGCGGGCGCCGACGGGGACCCGGGGGAGTGGACCGTCGTCGCGCTCGACACCCAGCTGCCGTCGTCGCGCAGCACGCTCACGACGCTGCGGCTCTCCGTGGACGGGGTGGTCGTCACCGCCGACTACGGCGCGACGACGCGGGTGGACGTCGCGGGCGCCGACTGGGCCCCCGCCCGCGACGACCCGAGGGCGGACGCCGTCTACGGCGCCCGCCAGGGCTCGGGCCTGAGCCTCGCGACGCAGGTCGACCACGAGGCGATGCCCTCGTCGTTCCGCGTCATGGTCGCGGGCTCCGGGCGGCAGCCGGCCCGCGCCGTCCTGTCCCAGGACCTGGCCCGGCTGCTCGACGTCACCACCGGGGGCACGACGGAGGTGCCGCTCGGAGAGGGCGGGCGGCTGTCCGTGCAGGTGGTCGACGTCGTGGACGTGGTGCCGGGCTCCCTGCACCGGGACGCGGCGATGGTGCGGCTCGACGAGCTCCAGGCGGCGTCCCTGCGCCTCGCCACGGTGGTCCCCGGGGCCGCCGAGACCTGGGTCCGTGCCGTGCCCGGAGCCGACGTCGACCGGCTGGCCGCAGCCGCCCAGGACGCCGCCGGGACGGTGCCGGTCCAGGTCACGACGTCGACCGGGTCGGAGGGGTCCGACGCCGCGGGTCCGGTGCGCCAGGCGTTCGCGGTCGCGGCGCTCGCGGCCGCGGCGCTCGCCCTGGTCGGCGTGGGTGCCGTGAGCGTGGCCGGCGTGCGGGAGCGACGCGGAGAGGTCGCGGTGCTCCGCGCCGTCGGGCTCCCGCCCCGGGCGCAGGGGGCGAGCCGCGCGACCGAGCTCGCCGTCGTCACGGCGGCCGCGCTGGTCGCGGGGCTCCTGGCCGGGTGGGCCCTGGCGGCCGCGACGGTGCCGGGCCTGGCCGCGGCCACGCTCACCGGGTTCGCCGTCGTCCCGACCCCGGACACGGCGTACGCGCCCGCGGCGGCGCTCGTGCCCGGGGGCCTTCTCGTCGCGGGTCTGGCCGCCGTCGCGCTGGTCGTGCGGGCGGCGGTCGCCGCGCAGGCGCGCGACGGCGGCTACCGGGAGGAGGTGCGCTGATGCTGTGGCTGCTGCTGCGCCGCCACCTGCGTTCCGCGTGGGGGACCGCGCTGGTCCTCGCGGTCGTGACCGTGCTCGGGTCGGGCGCCGCCACTGCCGGCACCCGCGCGATCGGCGAGATGCGCTCGGAGCAGGTCACCTACGCCACCGAGCAGCTCTCGCCCCAGCGCCGGGACGTCTCGTCCCGGTCGTCGGTGGTGCCCGGCGGGGGGCTGTCGGCCACCGACGCCGTCATGACCGGGCCGGCGGGCGAGCCCGCCGTGCCGCCCGAGCCCCGGTGGGACGAGTTCCTCGACGGCATGGTGCGGCTGCGCGACGAGCAGCCGCGGCCGCTGCGCGACGTCCTCGGCGAGCCGTCGTTCGCCGTCTCCTCCCGGGAGGCGGTGACCGAGCAGGTGCCCGGGTCCGGGATCGAGATCCCGCAGGTCGTCATGCGGGCGTCGGTGCGGATGGCCGAGGACCTGCGGCTGGTCGAGGGCGAGTGGCCCGCCGCGACGCCGGTGGTCACGGGCTTCAACGGCCCGGAGGGCGACGAGCCCGTGCAGGTGGTCCTGTCCCGCTCGGCCGCGGAGACGCTCGGGTGGGAGCTCGGCGGCACCTACGCCGTGGACGTCTGGAAGTTCCCCCCGCTGCGCGTCGTCGGGCTCACCGAGCCCGTCGACCCCGACGCGAGCACGTGGTACCACCAGCCCTTCGGTCGCACCGCGCAGCTCGGCACGACGCCGTCCGGGTCCACGATCGCGACGGCGGCCGTCTACGTCGACCCGGCGATGATCGGCTCCCTCGCCTTCCGGGAGGCGCAGACCGAGCTCTGGTACCCCGTGACGGTCGAGGGCCTCCGGTCCGACGACGTCGCCACCCTCGCCGACCAGGTGCGCGGCTTCACGCACGAGACGCTGACCGTGCTGCCCGGCGACCCGGTGACCTTGCAGGCGCGCACCGCCCTCTCGGACGTGCTCGACGCGCTCCTGCGGGAACGGGTCACCACCGACGCCGTCCTCGTGGTGCTCGTGGTGGGCCCGCTCGGCGCGCTCGGCGCGGTCGTGGTGCTGGCGGCACGCCTGGTCGTGGAGCGACGCCGGTCGGCGCTCGCGGTGCTGCTCGCGCGCGGCGCGACCGGCACCCGGCTGCGGCTGCTCACGGCGACCGAGGGGCTCGCCGTCAGCCTGCCGGCCGCGGTCGTCGGGGTGCTGCTCGGCCTCCTGGTCCGTCCCGGTGCCGTGACCGGCACCCAGCTGCTGTGGGCCGCCGCGGCGACGCTGGCGCCGGCCGTCGCGGCGGCCGCCGTGACGGTGCCGCGCTCGCTGCGCGGCGAGCGGCGGGACCTCACGGCGGGCACGGGCGGACGGTGGCGCCGGACGGCGGAGCTCGCGGTGGTCGGCGTCGCGGCGCTCGCGGCGGTGCTCCTGGCGCGCCGCGGCGTCGTCGGGGGCGCGGGGGACGGCGGGGTCGACCCGCTGGTGGCCGCCACCCCGCTGCTCGTGGCCGCCGCGGCCGCGCTGCTCGCCGTGCGCGTGATCCCGCTGCTGGCGCGCGGCCTCGAGCGGCTGCTGTCCCGGCGCCGCGACCTGGTGCCGTTCCTCGGCGCGGCCCGGGCCACCCGTGCCCCCGCGGGCGGCGTCGTGCCCGCGCTCGCGCTGGTGCTCGCGGTCTCCGTGGGGGCGTCGTCGGCGGTGCTGCTGTCGACCCTGGACGCCGGCGTGGCGCGCCAGGCGCACGTCGAGCTGGGGGCGGACCTGCGGGTCTCGGGACCCGCGCTGATCGAGGAGACCGTGACGACGCTGCGCGGGGTCGACGGCGTCGCGGCGGTGGCGACGGCGTCCCGCGTGCCCGAGACCGGCCACCTGAGGTCGGCCGACGGGCGGACCCGCTCCGTGCAGGTGGTCGCCGTGGACGCGGTGGAGCTCGCCGCGGTGCAGGCCGACGTACCGGACGCCCCGCTCGACGTCGTGGAGCTGGCCCGCCCGGCCGCCGACGGCGCCCTGCCGGTCCTCTCGCTGCGGGTCCCGGACGTCGCGGCGGGCACCACGGGGCTCGTCCTCGACCTGCAGGACGAGAGCGCCGACGTCGTGGTGGCCGGCGCGACGGACCGGGTGCCCGGCGTGATCGACGCGCCGTCGACCCTCGTGCTCGACGCGGGCGTCCTCGCCGGCCCGCTCGACCACGCGACCGAGCCGCGCACCGCCCTCGTGGCGCTCGACGACGGCGCGGACCCGGCGCGGGTCGCCGCGGCGCTGCGCGACGCGGTGCCCGGTGCCACCGTCGACGACCGCACGACGGTCGCCGCGGAGCTCCTCGAGTCGCCGGCGGCCCGGGGGATCGCGACCGGGGCGCGGGTCTCCGTCGCCCTGGCGGGCGTGCTGGTCGCGCTCACCGTGGCCCTGACGCTGGTGCTGGCCGCCCCGGACCGGGAGCGCCTGCTCGCGGTGCTGCGCTCGATGGGGGTGCGGCGCTCGGAGTCGCGCGGGCTGGTCGCGTGGGAGGTGGCGCCCTGGGCCCTCGGCGCGCTCGTCGTGGGTGCGCTGGTCGGGGTCGCGGTGCCCGCCCTGCTGCGTGCCCGCGTCGACCTCACCGCACTGACCGGGGGCGGGCCGCAGCCCGCGCTCACGGTCGACCCGGTGCTCGTGGCGGGGGGAGTGGTCGGCTTCATGACGACGGTGGTCGTCGGGGCCGTGCTGGCGGCGGTCGCGGGGCGTCGCGGCGCGACGCCGGAGCGGTTGCGGGAGGCGGCGGAATGAGGGAGGACGGCTGATGGGCGACGGCGACGACGGTGACGACACGGTGGCGACGGGACGGTGGTGACGCGATGGTGGTGACCGAGGAGGAGGCCGGCTGGCCGCCGGCCGACGCCGCCCGCTCGGAGCCCGACGAGATCCGCTGCCGCGGGCTGGTGCGCATCTTCGCCACGGACGGCATCGAGGTGCAGGCGCTGCAGGGGCTGGACCTCACCGTCGACCGCGGGGGCCTGGTCGCCGTGGTCGGGGCGTCGGGCTCGGGCAAGTCGACGCTGCTCAACATCCTGTCCGGCATGGACCTGCCGACGGCGGGCTCCGCGGTGGTCGCGGGCACGGACCTGCTGGCGATGACGCGGCGCGACCGCGTGCGCTACCAGCGCTCCACCGTCGGGTTCGTCTGGCAGCAGACCGGGCGGAACCTGCTGCCGTACCTCACGGCGGCCGAGAACGTCCGGGTGCCGCTCGAGATCGCGCGCTCCGGCTCCCGAGCCGCGCGGGCGGCGCGCGTGGCGGAGCTGCTCGAGCTGCTCGACGTCGGGCACGTGGCGGACCGGCTGCCGGGCCAGATGTCGGGCGGGCAGCAGCAGCGGGTCGCGATCGCCGTCGCGGTGGCGGGCGCGCCGCGCGTGCTGCTGGCGGACGAGCCGACGGGGGAGCTGGACGAGGCGACGAGCGTCGAGGTGCTCGAGGCGCTGCGCGGGGTGAACGCGGCGACCGGGGTGACGACGCTGATCGTCACGCACGACCCGGCCGTCTCGGAGCACGTCGCGCGGACGGTGCAGATCCGCGACGGGCGTACGTCCACGGAGGTGCTGCGCCGCACGGAGGTGGACGAGGACGGCGCGCAGCGGCACGTCGCGGAGGAGTTCGCGGTGCTGGACCGCGTGGGGCGCCTGCAGCTGCCGCAGGACTTCGTCAGCGCCCTGGACCTGCGGGACCGGGTGCGCCTCGCCCTGGAGCCCGACCACGTCGAGGTCCGGCCGGACGGCCGGCGCGAGGGAGCGGGGGAGCGGCGATGACCAGCACGACGGCGACGACGACGGTGCTGCGCGCGAGGGGCGTCTCGCGCGTCTACGGCAGCGGCGCGGGCGAGGTGCGGGCGCTGGAGGACGTGTCCGTCGAGGTCGGGGCCGGCGAGCTCGTCGTGGTGGTGGGGCCGTCGGGCTCCGGCAAGTCGACGCTGCTGCACCTGCTCGGCGGGCTCGACCGCCCGACCACGGGCACGGTGCACCTCGGCGCCGACCCCGCGGCGCAGGGCGGCCCGGGCGCCGTCGAGCGCGAGCTGGGCGGCCTGGGCGAGGACGAGCTGCACGCGGTGCGCCGCACCGAGATCGGCTTCGTTTTCCAGTCGTTCGGGCTGATCCCTGTGCTGTCGGCGGCCGAGAACGTGGAGGTGCCCCTGCGCCTGGCGCGGGTCGACGCCGCCGAACGGGCGGCCCGGGTCGCGGAGGCGCTCGAGGCGGTCGGCCTCGCGGACCACGCCGAGCAGCGCCCGTACGAGCTCTCGGGCGGGCAGCAGCAGCGGGTCGGCGTGGCGCGCGCGCTCGTCGCCCGCCCGCGGGTGCTGCTCGCCGACGAGCCGACCGGCCAGCTCGACTCGACGACGGCCGCCCGCGTCATGGCGCTGCTGCGCGACCTGGTGCACTCGCGCGGGGTGGCCGCCGTCGTGGCGACCCACGACCCGGAGCTGGTGGCCGTGGCGGACCGCGTCCTCGTGGTCCGCGACGGCCGGTTGGCGACGGTATGACGGCGTCCGGGGCCGGCCGCCGGTCGTGTCCCGGAGGTTGCGCCCAGATACCGGATTGGTCACGGTTCCGGGTGCAAAGCGGGCGAAGGGTATGTGCGGGCCTCGAACCGTGACTAGAGTCACCCGCGCACAGTGCAGTGCGCGGGCACACGCGCCTGCACCTCACCGAGGGGTGATCCCCGCCGGTGAGCGACTCAACTCAGGAGGACACGTGACACCTCGACGACGACTTGCAGGCATCGGGGCCTTCACCCTCGCCTCGGCCCTGCTCCTGTCCGCGTGCGGTGGCGGTTCGGGCGACGACCCCGAGGCTGGCGGCGGCGGCTCGGACGCCGGAATCATCACCGTGCAGAACGGCGAGCCGCAGAACCCGCTCATCCCCACGATGACGAACGAGACCAACGGCTCGCTCGCCATCTCGAACGTCTTCGCGGGCCTCGTCTACTACGACGCCGACGGCCAGACGCAGAACGACATGGCGGAGTCCATCGAGTCTGACGACAACCAGACGTGGACGATCACCATCAAGGACGGCTGGACGTTCACCGACGGCTCGAAGGTGACGGCGCAGAGCTACGTCGACGCCTGGAACTACGGCGCGTACGGGCCCAACGCCCAGAACCTCAGCTACTTCTTCGAGCCGATCGAGGGCTTCGCGGACGTGAACTTCGCGGAGGACCAGCTGCAGGAGGACGGCAGCCCGAAGGAGGGCGAGAAGCCCGCCTCGGAGACCATGAGCGGCCTCAAGGTCGTCAGCGACACCGAGTTCACGGTCAAGCTCGCCCAGCCCGAGTCGGACTTCCCGATCCGCCTGGGGTACTCCGCGTTCATGCCGCTCCCGGAGGCGTTCTTCGACAACCCGGACGCGTTCGCCGACAAGCCGATCGGCAACGGCCCGTACCTGGTCGAGAACTGGACGCACAACGAGGTCATCGAGCTGCGCCCGAACCCCGACTACAAGGGTGAGCGCAAGGCGCAGAACGACGGCGCCGACCTGGTCGCGTACACCGAGGAGGACACGGCGTACAACGACCTCCTCGGCGGTCAGCTCGACATCGTGAAGAACGTGCCGTCGTCGTCGTTCGCGACGTTCGAGGACGAGCTGGGCGACCGCGCGGTCAACCAGGCCGCGGCCGTCATCCAGGTCATCAACGTCCCGGAGTACGTCAAGGAGTTCGAGGGCGACGCGGGCCTGCTGCGCCGCAAGGCCATCTCCATGGCGATCGACCGTGACCAGATCACCGAGACGATCTACAACGGCACCCGCACCCCGGCGAAGGACTTCACGTCGCCGGTCATCGACGGCTGGTCCGACACGGTCGAGGGCAACGAGGTGCTCGAGTACAACCCCGACGAGGCCAAGAAGCTCTGGGACCAGGCCGAGGGCGAGGACCCGGTCGGCAAGGACTTCACGCTGCAGATCGCCTCGAACGCCGACTCCGACCACCAGACCTGGGTGGACGCCGTCTGCAACAACGTCCGTAGCACGCTCGGCATCGGGTGCGAGTTCGACCCGTACGCCACCTTCGACGAGTTCCTCGACGCGCGTGACAACGAGCAGATCAAGGGCCTCTTCCGTGGCGGCTGGCAGGCCGACTACCCGGCGCTGAGCAACTTCCTCGGGCCGATCTACGGCACGAACGCCGGCTCGAACGACATGGGCTACTCGAACAAGGAGTTCGACGCCAAGCTCAAGGAGGGCAACGGCGCGACCGACCCGGAGGCCGCGATCAAGGCCTACCAGGAGGCGCAGACCATCCTGTTCGGTGACATGCCTGGTATCCCGCTGTGGTACCAGAACGCCACCGGTGGCTTCGGCGAGGACGTCGAGAACGTCGTCTTCGGCTGGGACAGCGACCCGATCCTGTACCAGGTCACGAAGCAGGGCTGACGCCCGATTCGGTGACGGCCGGCCGCGTCCGGTAGGTTCGCGGCCGGCCCACCGACGTCCGGAGGGCAGGGGTGTCTGTTATAAACCACAACGTGCCCACCAGACCGAGCCGTAT
>NZ_JBHXAW010000068.1:0-17446 GCF_042726645.1 Isoptericola sp. NPDC060257 | reverse complement strand
CGTGTACTACCCGGGCCTGACCGAGATGCCGATGCACGCCGCCGCCCGCTGCGCGGTCGCCGAGGTCGCGGGACCGCCTGCAGCCCAGTCCCGTACGCGTCCTTCCCCTCGCCGCTCTCCGCCCCGCGCCAGATCCTCACCGACGAGCTCCTCGAGACCCTCCGCGGCCGCGCGGCGACGTACGACCGCGAGAACGCGTTCTTCGCCGACGACCTCGCCGACCTGAAGGCCGCCGGGTACCTGCAGGCGATGGTGCCACAGCACCTGGGCGGCGCCGGGCTGACCCTGCGGGAGGCCGCGCGCGAGCAGGCGCGGCTCGCCGGCGCCGCCCCCGCCACCGCCCTCGCGGTGAACATGCACCACGTGTGGGTGGGCGTGGCCCGGTTCCTGCACGAGCGCGGCGACCACTCGCTGGACTGGCTGCTCGAGGAGACGGCGCACGGCGAGGTCTTCGGCTTCGGCTACTCCGAGGCGGGCAACGACCTGGTGCTGCTCGGCTCGCGCACCGAGGCCCGCCCGGACGGCGAGGGCGGGTACTCCTTCCACGGCACGAAGATCTTCACGTCCAACTCCCCCGGGTGGACCCGCCTCGGCGTCATGGGGCTGGACGCCGCGACCGACGCCGACGACCCGCGCATCGTGCACGCGTTCGTCACCCGCGACGGCGGCGGCTTCGAGATCAAGGACGACTGGGACACGCTCGGCATGCGCGCGTCGCAGTCCTGCACCACGGTGCTCGACGGCGCGCACGCGCCCGCCGACCGCGTGCTGCGCCGCATCACGCCCGGCCCCAGCCTCGACCCGTACGTGCTGGGCATCTTCACGTCGTTCGAGATCCTGCTGGCAAGCGTGTACCTGGGCATCGCCGACCGCGCGCTGGCCCTCGCCGTCGAGACGGTGGGCAAGCGGCGCTCGATGAAGACCGGCAAGGCCTACTCGCAGGACCCGGACATCCGCTGGCGCATCGGCACGGCCGCCCTCGCGCTCGACGGCCTGTGGCCGCAGCTCGACCTCGTGGCGGGGGAGGTCGACGCCCAGGTCGACAAGGGGGCCGGCTTCTTCCGCTCGACGGCGGGGCTCAAGGTCCGCGTGACGGAGACGGCCCGGCAGGTCGTGGACGAGGCGATCCGCTGCTCCGGCGGCTCCACGTACTTCAACCGCTCCGAGCTGGGGCGGCTCTACCGCGACGTCCTGGCCGGTATCTTCCACCCCAGCGACGACGAGTCCGCGCACTCCACCGTCGCGCAGGCGGTGCTCGGACCGCTCGAGGACTGACCCCCGCCCCCGGAGTCGTCAGGACCAGCGCGGGGCATACCGCGCGCTGGTCCTGACACCTGCGGGGCTCAGGCGGAGGCGCCGTCCAGCCGGGCGAGCTCGTCGGGGGTGAGCTCCAGCGTCATCGAGCGCAGCAGGGCGCCGAGCTGGCCCGCGTGCCGGGCACTGGCGAGGGGCGCGACGACGGTCGGCTGCGCGCGCAGCCAGGCCAGCGCGACGGACGCGACGGGCACGTCGTGGGCGGCCGCGACGTCGTCGAGCGCGGCCAGCACGCGCCGCCCGCGGTCGTCGAGGTAGCGCGCCGCGCCCTGCGCACGCGGGCTGTCGGGCGCCTCGCCGTCGCGGTAGGTCCCGGCGAGGAAGCCGGAGGCGAGCGCGTAGTACGGCAGCACCCCGAGCCCGTGCCGCTCGGCGGCTCCCCGCAGCGCGTCCTCGAACCCGCGCTCCACGAGGTTGTAGTGCGGCTGCAGTGCCACGGGACGGTGCAGCCCGCCGGCGTCGACGGCGGCGAACCACTCGTCGATCCGCTCCGGCGTGTAGTTGGAGACGCCGATCTCGCGCACGAGGCCGTCGTCGACGAGGGCGGAGAACGCCGCCGCCGTCTCCTCGATCGGGGCCTCGGCGTCGTCGAAGTGCGCGTAGTACAGGTCGATGCGGTCGGTGCCGAGGCGCTTCAGCGACGCCTCCGCGGCGGCTCGGACGTTCGACGCCGCCAGCCCGCGGAACTGCGGGTGCGCGGAGACCTTGGTCGCGACCAGCACGTCGTCGCGACGTCCCGTGCGCGCCAGCCAGCGCCCGATCGTCTCCTCGCTCTCGCCCCCGGAGTTGCCCGGCACCCACGCGGAGTAGCCGTCGGCGGTGTCGACCATGCGGCCGCCGGCGTCGGCGAACGCGTCGAGGACGGCGAAGGACGCCGTGTCGTCCGCCGTCCAGCCGAACACGTTGCCGCCGAGCACCAGCGGCGCCGCGTCGAGGTCGAGGGAGCCGAGCGCGGGGCCGGCCGGGGCAGAGTTCGTCGCCTGGGTCACAGCACGCACAAGCACGGCGGCGCCCGCGGCATTCCCGGACCGCTACGATCCCGCGTCATGACGCTGCGCAGGGGCACGGTCGCCCGGTACGCCGTCGGGTCCGTCGGCACCGGCGGGTTCGCGACGCTCCCCGGCCTGGTGCTCGTCTTCTACCTCACCGACACGCTCGGCGTCGCCGCGGCCCTCGCGGGCCTCCTGGTCACCGCCGCGAAGGTGTGGGACGTCGTCATCGACCCGCTCATCGGCGCCGCCAGCGACCGCGAGCGCGCCCGCACCGGGCGCCGTCGCCGCCTCATGGTCGTCGGCGGCCTCGCCCTGCCGGTGTTCTTCACCCTGACGTTCGCCGTCCCCGCCTCCCTCGCCCCGGCGGGCGCCGCCACCTGGGTGCTCCTCGCGTTCCTCGCGGCGGCGACGGCGTTCAGCCTGTTCCAGGTGCCGTACATCGCCCTGCCCGCCGAGCTGGCCGGCACCTACGACGCCCGGACCCGCCTCCTCACCGCGCGGGTGGTGGTGCTCACCGCCGCGATCCTGCTGTTCGGCGGCGGCGGGCCCGCGCTGCGCGGGCTCGGGGGCGACGACGAGCGGCTCGGGTACCTGCTCATGGCGACGGCCGCGTCGCTGGTGCTCGGGGCGGCGCTGCTCGTGGCGTCGACGGTCGAGCGCTCCGCGGGGCCGCCCGCCCCGCCCCGTCCGGTCCCTGCGCGGGCGCGGCTCGCCGCGCACTACCGCGAGGGTCTCGGGCTGCTGCGCTCGAGCCGGCCGTTCCGCACGCTGCTCGGCACCTTCGTGCTGCAGGCGCTCGCCACCGGCGCCATGCTCGCGGGCGCCCAGTACGTCGCGACCTGGGTGCTGCACGACACCGCCGCCGTGACGTTCCTGTTCGTCGCCCTGGTGGGGCCGGCGCTCGTCGTGACGCCGGCGTGGGGCGTGCTCGCCCGGCGCGTCGGGAAGGAGCGCGCGTTCCGGCTGGCGTCGGTGCTGTTCGCCGTGGCGGCGCTCGCGCTGCTGCCGCTCGCCTGGTCGCCCGGCGCCTGGGTGTACGGGCCCGTGGCCCTCGCCGGCGCGGCGTACGCGGGCATGCAGTCGCTGCCGATGGCGATGCTCCCCGACGTCATCGCGCACGACGCCCACACGACGCGCACCGACCGCGCCGGCGCGTTCGGCGGCGTCTGGACCGCGGGCGAGACCACCGGCATGGCGCTCGGCACCACCCTGCTGACCGTGGTGCTCGCCGTCACCGGCTACGTGGAGTCCACGGGCGGGCAGACCGTCGTCCAGCCCGCCGCCGCCGTGCTCGGCATCGTCGCGTCGTTCAGCCTCCTGCCCGCGCTGCTCGTGGCCGCCAGCCTCCTGCCCCTCGGCCGGTACCCCCTGCGCCGCCGCGACGTCGACGCGCCCGACGTCGCCCCCGCTCACCGACCCCAGGAGGCCCCGTGAACCGCCCCGCCCTGCCCGCCGACGCGCTCGACCTGGCCCAGGACCCCGCCGCCGTGCTCGCCGCGCTGGCCACCCTGCGCCACCGCGACGCCCCCACCCACGGCGGCCGGGTGCTCAGCTACGTGTACGACCCCGGCGTCCCCGAGCTCGACGCGCTCGCCGGCGACGCCGCGCGCGCCATGCAGCCCGTCAACGGGCTCGACCCGACGACGTTCGGCTCGGTGGCCGCCCTGGAGCGCGACGTCGTGGCCTTCGCCCGCGACCTGCTCGGCGGCGACGCCGACACCGTCGGCACGGTGACCAGCGGCGGCACGGAGAGCTGCCTGCTCGCGGTGCAGTCCGCGCGGGACAGGTGGCTCGCCGCCCGCGGGCTGCGGCCGGGCGAGGCGCGACCCCGGCTGGTCGCGCCCGTCACGGTGCACGCCGCGTTCCAGAAGGCCGCGCACCTGTACGGGCTGGAGCTCGACCTCGTGCCCGTCGCCGCCGACGGCCCGGCGGCGGGCGCCGTGGACGCCACGGCCCTCGGCGCGCGCCTGGCCGCCGGACCGGAGGGGGCCGCCGACGTCGCGCTCGTCGTGGTCTCCGCGCCGTCGTACCCGCACGCCGCCGCCGACCCGGTGACCGACGTCGCGGCCCTCGCCTCCGCGGCGGGCGTGCCCGTGCACGTGGACGCGTGCATCGGCGGCTTCGCGCTGCCGTTCTGGCCCGGCCTGCCCGCGTGGGACCTGCGCGTGCCCGGTGTCACGAGCGTGAGCGCCGACCTGCACAAGTACGCCTTCGCCCCCAAGGGCGCGTCCGTGCTGCTGCACCGGGACCGCGACCGCCAGCGGGCGCAGTACTTCGCCACCACCCGCTGGCCCGGCTACCCCGTGGTGAACCCGACGCTGCTCGGCTCCCGCTCCGGCGGCCCGCTCGCCGCCGCGTGGGCGATCCTGCAGGCCCTCGGCAGGGACGGGCTCGCGACGCTCGCCGGCCGCGCCCGGCGTGCCACCCTCGCCCTGCGCGACGCCGTCGACGGACCGGCCGGGATCGACGGGCTGCGCGTCGTCGGCTCCCCCGTCGGGCCGCTGCTCGCCGTCGCCGCCGACGACGCCGTGCCGGCGGAGCGCCGCGTGGACCCGCACGTGTGGGCCGACGCCGTCGCCACCCGGGGCTGGACGCTCCAGGCCCAGCCCGGGCTGGAGCAGGCCGACGGCACCCGCCTGCCGCACACCACGCACCTCACCGTCACCCCCGTCACCGAGGGGGTGCTCGGCGAGCTCGTGCCCGTGCTGCGCGCGGCGGCCGACGACGTCCGCGGCCTGCCACGGCCCGACGCCGGCGCGCTGCTCGGCTCCCTCCCGCCCCTCGACCCCGCCGCGCCCCTCGACTCCGCGACGGCGGCGGCCCTGCTGGACGCGGTCGGCCTGGGCGCGGTCGGCGGCGACCCGGACGCCGCGCCCGGCGTCGGGCCCATGGCGCCGCTGCTGGCGCTCGTGGAGGCGCTTCCCGCGCCGCTCGTCGAGCGTCTGCTGGTCGAGCTGCTGGCCCGCCTCGTCGAGCCGCGCGCCGCCGTCTGACCCGAGTGGTCAGGCCCTGTCAGGGCGAGCGCCGGGTATACCGCGCGCTCGTCCTGACAGGTCGGTGGGACGCCGCGCCGCCGGCCGGGTGCGCCGTCGTACCCTGCGGCCATGACGCACGACCCGCACGGACCGCATGTGCCGCTCTCCCCCGCCACCCTCGCCGTGACGGCGGGCCGACCGCCCCGCGTCCAGGGCGGTCCCGTGAACCCGCCGGTCGTGCTCAGCTCGACCTACGTCAACCAGGGCGTGACCGGCCCCGGCGAGCTCCTGTACACGCGGATGGACACCGAGACGTGGCACCCGTTCGAGGAGGCGCTGGCGGCGCTGGAGGGCGCCCGGCACGGCGTGGTCTTCGGCTCGGGCATGGCGGCCGTGATCGCGGCGGTCGGCGACGTGCCCGACGGAGGCGCGGTCGTGGTGCCGCGGCACGCGTACCAGGTGTCGCTGGGCTACCTCGACGACCTCGCCGCCCGGCACGGGGTCGACGTGCGCCGGGTCGACATCGCCGACACCGCGCAGGTGGTCGCGGCGCTCGACGGCGCCGACGTGCTGCTCGCCGAGTCGCCCACCAACCCCATGCTCGAGGTCGCGGACCTGCCCGCGATCCTCACGGCGGCGCGCGAGCGCGGCGTGCGCAGCGTCGTCGACAACACGTTCGCGACGCCGCTCGGCCAGCGCCCGCTCGACCTCGGTGCCGACGTCGTCGTGCACTCGGTGACCAAGTACCTGGCCGGGCACTCCGACGTCGTGCTGGGCGCCGCCGTCACGCGCGACGACGAGACCGCCGCCGGGCTGCGGGCGTACCGCACGCTGCACGGCGCCATCCCCGGACCGATGGAGGTGTGGCTGGCGCTGCGCGGCCTGCGCACGCTGCACCTGCGGGTGGAGCGGGCGAACGCCTCGGCGGCCGAGCTCGCCCGCCGCCTCGCCGAGCACCCCGGTGTCGCCGAGGTGCGGCACCCGTCGCTGCCTGGCGACCCGGGGCACGAGCGCGCCGCCGGCCTCATGAACGGCTTCGGCGCGATCCTCGGCCTCCGCCCGCACGGCGGTCCCGCCGCCGCCGACGCCGTCGTCGCCGCCGTGCGACTCTGGGTGCCCGCCACGTCCCTCGGCGGCGTCGAGTCCACGCTCGAGCGTCGCCGGCGGTTCGCCACCGAGTCGCTCACCGTGCCCGAGGACCTGCTCCGCCTGTCCGTGGGCATCGAGGACGTCGAGGACCTCTGGGCGGACCTCGACCAGGCGCTGCGCGCGGGGGCGGGCCCCGCCGCCTGACGCGTCAGTCCACCGTCCGCAGCTCCCCGGCGAGCAGGCGACCGTGCAGGTCCGCCAGGTCGGCGGCGTGCAGGTCGAACGCGTCGTCGTCCCGCGGGGCGTCGCCCCGCGGCCGCGGCACGTAGGCGGTGCGCATCCCCGCGGCGGCCGCCGCGCGCAGGTCCCAGGCGTGCGCGGCGACCATGACGGGCGGGCCGGCGCTCATCTCGCCCGTCGCACCGTCCGTCGCACCGCCCGTCGCCGCCGCGACCGCCGCGGCGTAGAGCGCCGGATCCGGCTTGTAGGTACCGACGTCCTCCGCCGACAGCACGTCGTGCCACGTCAGGCCGGCGTCCCCGCGCAGCGCGGCGAGCGTGCGACGGTCGGCGTTGGACAGGCCGAGCACGGTGAAGTCGCGCGCCAGCGCCGCCACGCCGGTCACGGAGTCCGGCCAGGGGCGCAGCCGCTCGGCGGCGGTCGCGAGGCGGTCGACGGCGGACGCCGGCAGCGCGCCCTCGGCCGCCAGCCCTGCGAGCACCTCGCGGTCCAGGACGCCGCTCGGGGCGAAGCCACGACGCCCCGCGACCACGTCCCGCTCCCGGTCGGCGACCCGGCCGAGCCACGTCGCCACGACGTCGCGCGCGGTCCCCGCGTCGAGCCCCGCGCCCTGCACTGCGGCCTCGAGGCTCCCCGCCTGGTCGACCAGCGTGCCGAGGACGTCGAACACCAGGACGGGCCGGGGCGCGGGAGTCATGGCGCCACCGTACGGCGAGCGACGATCAGCCGTCGACGCCCTCGGACTTCTGCGGGCGGGCGAGCAGGCCGCGGGCCATCTCCTCCACCGGGAGGCCCTCGTACAGCACCGCGACGACCCCGGCGGTGATCGGCATGTCGACGCCGTGCTTGGCGGCGAGGTCGAGCACGGAGCGGCAGGACTTGGCGCCCTCCGCCGTCGTGCCGGTGGCCACCACCGCCTCCTCCAGCGACATCCCCTCGCCGATGTGGCGGCCGAGGGTGTTGTTCCGCGACAGCGGCGACGTGCAGGTCGCCACGAGGTCGCCCATCCCCGCGAGCCCGGAGAAGGTCGCGGCGTCGGCCCCGAGCTCGAGGCCGAGGCGCGTGATCTCGACCAGGCCGCGCGTGATGACGGTCGCGGCGGTGTTCGACCCGAAGCCGCGGCCCTGCGCCATGCCGACGGCCAGCGCGATGACGTTCTTCACCGCCCCGCACAGCTCCACGCCGACCACGTCGTCGTTGGTGTAGGGACGGAAGTAGGAGTTCGAGCAGGCGTCGGCGACGAACCTCGCCGTCGACTCGTCCTGGCAGGCCACCACGGTCGCCGTGGGCTGGCGGCGGGCGATCTCGGCGGCGAGGTTCGGGCCGGAGACGACGGCCACGCGCGACAGCGGCACGTCGAGCGCCTCGACGATGACCTGGCTCATGCGCTCGTCGGTGCCGAGCTCGACCCCCTTCATCAGGGAGACGATGACGGCGTCGGGCTCGACGAGGTCGCGCAGGCCGGCGAGCGTCGCGCGCGACACCTGCGACGGCACGGCGACGACGACGATCTGCGCGCCGGCCAGCGCCGCCGCGGCGTCGGTGGTGCCCGTCATCGCGGGCAGCTCGATGCCTGGCAGGTACTTGCTGTTGGTGCGTCGGGTCGTGACCTCGGCCGCGACGGCGGCGTCCCGGCCCCACAGGCGGACGTCGCAGCCCGCGTCGGCGAGGACCATCGCGAAGGTCGTCCCCCAGGACCCGGAGCCCAGGACGGCGACACGGGTGCGCGCCGACGGGTTCCCGGACGGGGGTGCGGTGGTCGGGTTCGTCATGGGCGCTCCACGGGCGGGTAGACGGTCTGCTTGCGTTCGTACTCGGGGTGCTTGCGCAGGTCGAAGCGGGCGGACGGGGCCGCCTCGCCGCGGATCTCCGCGAGCTGCACGGTGATCGCGGCCATGACGCGGTTGGTGGCCTCGCGCAGGGTCTGCGTGTCGACCGGCCGGTCGTACAGGTCCGACAGGTCGACGGGCGGGCCGGCGACGATCGTCACGGGCTTGCGCGGGAAGGGCCGCAGCAGGCGCCCGTACCGCGGCAGGATCTTGTGGGCGCCCCACTGGGCGACGGGCACGACCGGCAGCCGGCTGACGAGCGCCAGCCGCGCCAGGCCGGTCTTGCCCTCCATCGGCCACAGGTCGGGGTCCCGCGTGAGCGTGCCTTCAGGCAGGATCGCCACGCAGGCCCCGCTGCCGAGCTGGTTGCCCGCGTCCTCGAGCGACCGGGCGGCCGCGGACGTGCCGCGGTCCACCGGGATCATCCTCGTCGCGCGCAGCACCGACCCGACCACCGGCGCGGTGAACAGACCGCGCTTCGCCAGGATCCGCGGCTCGAACCCCTTGTCGAAGAGGTAGTGCGCCAGGGTCAGGGCGTCGTACTCGGTGACGTGATTGGCGGCGGCGATGAACCCGCCCTCACGGGGCAGGTTCTCCTCGCCGCCGTCCCAGTCGTAGCGGACCATCGAGAACAGCAGCGGCCGCACGATGCGCGCGACGAGGCGGTAACCACGGGAGTCAGGTCGGGCGATCGGCACGGGGCCAGAGCCTACCTCCCGCGCCCCGGCGGTCGAGGCGCCTCAGCCGCGGGAGACGTCGGCGCCGAGCGCGACGAGCTTGTCCTGGAACGACTCGTACCCGCGGTCGATCAGGCTGATGCCCCGCACCGTGGAGGTCCCCTTCGCGGCCAGCGCCGCGATCAGGTGGGAGAACCCGCCCCGCAGGTCCGGCACCTCGATGTCCGCCGCGGACAGCGGCGTCGGGCCCGAGATGACGGCCGAGTGGTGGAAGTTGCGCTGCCCGAACCGGCAGTCGCGCCCGCCGAGGCACTCCTTGTACACCTGGATCGTCGCGCCCATCTTCCGCAGCGCGTCGGCGAACCCGAACCGGTTCTCGTACACCGTCTCGTGCACGATCGACAGGCCCTTGGCCTGCGTGAGGGCCACGACGAGCGGCTGCTGCCAGTCCGTCATGAAGCCGGGGTGCACGTCCGTCTCCAGCACGATCGAGTCCAGGTCCCCGCCGGGGTGCCAGAACCGGATCCCGTCCTCCTGCACGTCGAACCGGCCGCCCACCTTCCGGAACGTGTTGAGGAAGGTCATCATCTCGGGCTGCGTCGCACCCTTGACGGTCACGTCGCCGCCGGTGGCCAGCGCGGCCGACGCCCACGACGCCGTCTCGATCCGGTCGCCGAGCGCCGTGTGCGAGTACCCCTCGAGCCGGTCCACGCCCTCGATCCGGATCACCCGGTCGGTGTCCACCGAGATGATCGCGCCCATCTTCTGCAGCACCGCGATCAGGTCCATGATCTCCGGCTCGGTCGCCGCGCCGGTCAGCTCCGTGATGCCCTCGGCCCGCACCGCGGTGAGCAGCAGCTGCTCCGTGGCGCCCACCGACGGGTACGGCAGCGAGATCTTGGTGCCCTGCAGCCGGCGCGGCGCGCGCAGCTGGATGCCGTTGGGCATCTTGTCCACCACCGCGCCGAACTGGCGCAGGATGTCCAGGTGGTAGTTGATCGGCCGGTCGCCGATCCGGCAGCCGCCCAGGTCGGGGATGAACGCCTCACCGAGCCGGTGCAGCAGCGGCCCGCAGAACAGGATCGGGATCCGGCTCGAGCCCGCGTGGGCGTCGATGTCCGCCACGTGCGCCGACTCCACGTTGGACGGGTCGAGGTCCAGGATCCCGGCGTCCGGGTCCGACTTCACCGTGACCCCGTGCAGCTCCAGCAAGCCCGTGACCACGCCCACGTCCCGGATCTGCGGCACGTTGCGCAGGACGCTCGCCGACTCGCCCAGCAGCGACGCCACCATCGCCTTGGAGACGAAGTTCTTCGCCCCCCGGACCGTGATCGTGCCCTCGAGAGGAGTCCCGCCGTTGACGTGCAGCAGATCGTTCATGTCGTCGTGTTCGTCCCGTCGTTACGGATGCAGTGGTCCTGGGATGCCGTCGATGCCGTCGTCCCAGCGCGCCGTCGATCCTGCCTCGCCCGGCACGGTGGTGCCAACACGCGCCCCGGCGGGCTTATTCACGTTCACCACACCTTCACGCGGCGGGCACCGGCACGCAGCGGGGCGTGATTCATATCCTGAGACGATTGTTCATGATGCGGGACGCCGGGCCTACGGTCGACGACCATGACCACCTCCGTCACGTCGGGCGCCCCCAGCACGCCGACGCCGGCCGTCAACTCGCGCGGCCGCGTCATCGTCGCGTCGCTCATCGGCACCTCCATCGAGTTCTACGACTTCTACGCGTACGCGACCGCGGCCTCGCTCGTGTTCCCGGCGCTGTTCTTCCCGAACCAGGACGGCACGACGGCGCTGCTCGCGTCGTTCGCCGCGTTCGGCGTCGCGTTCGTCGCCCGACCGCTCGGGTCGGTGCTCTTCGGGCACTTCGGCGACCGGGTGGGGCGCAAGACGACGCTCGTCGCGTCGCTCCTCACCATGGGGATCGCCACCGTCGTCATCGGCGTGATCCCCGCGGCCACCACGCCGGGCTGGGCCGTGCTCGCGCCGCTCGTCCTGGTGCTGTGCCGGTTCTGCCAGGGCCTGGGCCTCGGCGGCGAGTGGGGCGGCGCCGCCCTGCTGGCCACCGAGAACGCGCCGGCCGGCAAGCGCGCGATCTGGGGCACGTTCCCGCAGCTCGGCGCGCCGATCGGCTTCATCCTGGCCAACCTCGTCTTCATCGGGTTGTCCCAGACCCTCACCGACGCGCAGTTCACGTCGTGGGGCTGGCGCGTGCCGTTCCTCGCCAGCTCGGTGCTCGTCATCGTGGGCCTGTGGGTGCGGCTCAAGCTCATCGAGACGCCCGCGTTCACCAAGGTCGTCGAGGCGGAGGCCGTGGCGAAGGTGCCGGTGGCCGAGGTCTTCCGCACCTCGTGGCGCAAGATCGTCTCGGGCACGTTCATCATGCTGGCCACGTACGGGCTCTTCTACCTGATGACCACGTTCACGCTGAACTACGGCGTCGCGGCCACCTCCCCCACCGACGGCTCCCCTGCGGGCCTGGGCTACGAGAAGATCGACTTCCTCTGGATGCTCATCGTGGGCTGCGTGTTCTTCGGCCTCTTCACGCTCGCGTCCGGGCCCCTAGCCGAGAAGTACGGCCGCCGCCCGATGTTGCTGGTCGTCACCGGGGGCATCGCCGCCTTCGGCCTGCTGTTCGTGCCCCTCTTCGCGGGCGGCACGATCGGCGTGCAGTCCCTGCTCGTCATCGGCTTCACCCTCATGGGCCTGACGTTCGGCCCGATGGCGGCCCTGCTGCCCGAGCTGTTCCCCGCGAACGTGCGCTACACGGGCGCCTCGGTGGCCTACAACCTCGCGTCGATCCTGGGTGCCGCCGTCGCCCCGTTCGTCGCGGTGTGGCTGTGGGAGGCCGCCGAGTCCCCGGTGCTGGTGGGCGTGTACCTCACGGCGATGGCCGCGATCACGTTCGTCGCGCTATGGCTGCAGAAGGAGACCAGGGACGTCGACTTCAGCGGAGACATCCGCGCCTGACCCCCCGAGCGTCGTGGGCGCTCGTCTTGCTCTGTTCCGGGAAGGAATGGCGCCGGACGAGCGCCCACAGCGTTTCCCGGTGGTGTCAGGCCGCCGTCGGCGCGGCCTCGTGCTCGCGGTGCTGCACCGGGGACATCGCCGCCGCGCAGAGCACCCCGACGACGAGCACCACGCCCACCAGCAGCAGCGTCTGCGCCGCCGCGTCGGCGAAGCCCGCGAAGAACGCCTGCTGGGCGGCCGCCCCGACCTGCTCGGCGACCGATGCGGGCACCGAGTCGGGCAGCTGCACCGACCCGACCGCTGTCGTGCCGAGGCTGCCGCTCGCCTGCGAGATGCCGTCGACGAACGCCTGGCGGTACTGCTCGGGCAGCTGTGCGGCGACGTCCTGCGCGGCCGCAGGGACGGTGACGCCGAGGCGCGCCGAGAGCGTCGCGACCACGACCGCGGACCCGATGACACCGCCCACCTGCCGGTTGGTGTTGAACGCACCGGCGCCCGCGCCGGCCGTGCGCGCGTCGAGCCCCGACGTCGCCAGGTTGGACAGCGGCGAGAACGTGAGCCCCGTGCCGACGCCGAACAGCGCCATCGGCCACAGCAGCGCGAACGGCGACAGGTCCGCGTCGAGCACCGCGGCCAGCCACAGCACCGCGCCGGCGATGGCGGCGAACCCGGCCGCCACCACCCACTTGGCGGGGACCCGGTCCGACAACCGGCCCGCGAACGGCGCGACGACGCCGGACACGAGCGAGCCGGGCATCATCACGAGCGCCGCGTTGATGGGCGTCAGGCCGAGGATCGACTGCAGGAAGATCGTCAGCGGGAAGAAGATGCCGATCATCGCGAAGGTCACGACCATGCCGTCGACGTTCGCGAGCGAGAAGTTGCGCGAGCGGAACAGCCGCAGCGGCAGCAGCGCGCGCGGACCCTGGCGGTGCTGCCACCACACGAAGACCGCGAGCACGAGGACGCCGAGGCCCACGAGCGACCACACGGAGAACGGCCCCCAGATGTGGCCCCAGTCGAAGTTCTCGCCCTCCTGGAGGCCGAAGACGACGGCCGCGAGGCCCAGGACGGACAGCACCACGCCCAGCGGGTCGATCGTGGTGCCGTGCGAGGGCAGGTGCGGCAGCCGCGCGACCGAGAACCACAGCGCCGCCACGCCCACCGGGATGTTGACGTAGAAGATCCACTCCCAGCCGATCGTCTCCACGAAGACGCCGCCGAGCAGCGGGCCGACGAGCGTCGCCACGCCCGCCGTCGCGCCCCACAGCCCCATCGCCGCTCCGCGCTGGGTGGGCGGGAAGACGCGCGTGATCATCGACATCGTCTGCGGCGTCATCATCGCCGCGCCGACGCCCTGGACCACCCGGAAGCCGATGAGCCACCCGATCTCGGGCGCCGAGCCGATGTTGCCGGAGAAGCCGCACAGGAACGAGAACGTCGTGAACACGATCAGGCCGGCGATGAACACCGACTTCTGCCCGTAGCGGTCGCCGAGCCGGCCGGCGAGGAGCATCAGCACCGCGTACGAGAGCAGGTAGGCGCTGTTGACCCAGCCGACCTCGATGAGGGAGGCGGAGAACTGCTCGGTCAGGGTGGGGATGGCGATGTTCACGATGGTCGTGTCGACCATGATCATGAAGAAGCCGAGGATGAGCGGCGGGAGCACGCTCCACGCGGACCTGCCGTGCAGGTCGACGAGCGGGGTCACCGGGCCGCGCCCGGGAGAGGTGGACATGCGACGAGCGTGGCACGGCCCACCGACGCGCGCGCGGCCTGCCCGCCGAGCGGTTCAGCCCTCGGTCGGGGCCTGCTCCGGGGACGGCACGGGGCGGTCGAGCGCGGCCCGCAGCGCGGCGGCGATCTCGCCGGCGGCCGCCAGCTGGTCGTCGGTCAGCGCGTCGACGAAGAGCTGCCGCACGACGCGCAGGTGCGCGACGGACGCGCGGCGGAACGTCGCCGCGCCGTCGTCGGTGAGCGCGACGCCGGCCGCGCGGCTCCCCTGCCGGGCGACCAGGCCGCGCCGTTCCATGCGGCCCACCTGGTGCGACAGCCGGCTGCGCTCCCAGCCGACGGCGTCCGCGAGCGCCGACGAGCGCAGGCAGTGCCCCGCGGCGTCGTGCAGGGCGAGCAGTACGGCGTAGTCGGACGACGAGAGCCCCGACTCGACCTGGAGCCGCGCGGACAGGCGCGAGCGTAGCGCGTCCGTGGTCTCGACGAACTCGCGCCAGGTGCGCAGCCGGTCGCTGGTCGGCGAGCGCCGACCGCCGTCCCGGCCCTGGGTCATGCCGCCCTCCAGCCCCTCGGGAATTGACACGTCAATTCCGACGTTACCCCCGCCGACCGACACCGTCACGGGAGGCATCATGACCACGCTCCAGCTCGGGCTCGACTCGTTCGGCGACCGCCCGGTGGGCGCCGACGGCGAGCTCGTCTCGCACGCCGCCGCGATCCGCCAGGTCGTCGAGGAGGCCGTGCTGGCCGACCGGGTGGGCGTCGACGTCGTCGCCCTGGGCGAGCACCACCGCCCCGAGTACGCGATCTCGACGCCGGAGACCGTGCTCGCCGCGATCGCGTCGCGCACGGAGCGGATCCGCCTCGCCTCGGGCGTCACGGTGCTGTCGTCCGACGACCCGGTGCGCGTCTTCCAGCGCTTCGCCACCCTCGACGCGCTCTCGGACGGCCGCGCGGAGGTCATCCTCGGGCGCGGCTCGTTCACCGAGTCGTTCCCGCTGTTCGGCTACGACCTGGCCGACTACGACCTCCTCTTCGACGAGAAGATCCACCTCTTCACCGAGCTCCTCAAGGAGCAGCCGGTCACCTGGAACGGCACCACCCGGCCGGCGCTGCGCGACGCCGACGTCTTCCCCAAGACGGAGTCCGGCCACCTGTCGACGTGGGTGGGCGTGGGCGGCTCCCCGCAGTCCGTGGTCCGGGCCGCGCACTACGGCCTGCCCCTCATGCTCGCGATCATCGGCGGGGAGCCCGGCCGGTTCGCGCCGTACGTCGACCTGTACCGGCGCGCGACCGCCCAGCTCGGCACGACGACGCACCCGGTCGGCATGCACTCCCCCGGGTTCGTGGCCGACACCGACGAGGAGGCCGTGGAGATCTTCTGGCCGCACTACCGCCTCCAGCGCGACCGCATCGGCGCCTCCCGCGGGTGGCCGCCGATCCGGCGCGAGGAGTACGACGCCGAGGTCGCGCACGGATCCCTGTACATCGGCTCGCCGGAGACCGTGGCCCGCAAGATCGCGTCCGCGGTGACCGAGCTCGGCGTCGGCCGGTTCGACATGATCTACACCACCGGCGCGCAGCCCGCCGAGGCCCGCCTGCGCAACGTGGAGCTGTACGGCACGCAGGTGGTCCCGCGGGTCCGCGAGCTCGTCGCCGAGCACGCCGCGGCGGCCGCGGCGTCGACGGCGTCCCCGGTGGAGCCCGTCAGGGCGGGCGGTGCCGCGTGACCGCCACGATCGGCGTCCTCGGCGCGGGCAAGGTCGGCACGGTCCTGGCGCGGCTCGCCGTGGAGGCCGGGTACCGCGTGCTCGTCGCGGGCTCCGGCGACCCGGCGAGGATCGCGCTGACCGTCGAGGTGCTCGCGCCCGGCGCGCAGGCCGTCACGGCGGAGGAGGCCGCGGCGAAGGCCGACGTCGTCGTGCTCGCCCTGCCGCTGGGCCGGTACCGCACCGTGCCCGCGGACGCGCTGGCGGACAAGCTCGTCGTCGACGCCATGAACTACTGGTGGGAGGTGGACGGGCACCGGGCCGACCTCAGCGACCCGGCCGCCTCGACGAGCGAGCTCGTGCAGGAGTTCCTGGCCGCGTCGCGGGTCGTCAAGGCGTTCAACCACATGGGCTACCACGACCTGGACGCCGGGGCTCGTCCCGCGGGAGCGCCGGGCCGCCGGGCGATCGCCGTCGCGGGCGACGACGCCGACGACGTGGCGCAGGTCGCCGGCCTCGTCGACCGGCTCGGCTTCGACCCGGTCGTCGCGGGCCCGCTCTCCGCCGGCGCGCGCCTGCAGCCCGGCACCCCCGCGTTCGGCGCGAACCTCCCCCGCGACGAGCTGCGCGCGCTGGTCACCCCCGCCGCCTGACGTCGCGGGCGCCGTCCCGGGCGCCCGGCGGCGCCGCGCCCTATGCTGGTCGGCAGGGCGGCGCGTCCCGCCCGATCCCCGGACCGGCGCTCGCGCCGTCGGGACCGCGCGAGCGGTGGGGACAGAGGGGACCTCGAGTGCTCGACGCGGTCAGGACACCGTGTTCACCGGTGCCCGCCGGCGGGCGCGAGCCGCGGGTGGCGCACCGAGCGAGCACGCAGGAGTCCTCATGACCACGCAGGAGTCGTTCAAGAAGCGCGTCCGCGCGCGCATGGCCGCCACGGGCGAGAAGTACAGCGCCGCGCGCCGCACCCTCCTCGACCGGGCGGCACCTCCCCCGGCCGGCGCCCGCGCCTGGGTGTCGGAGCCCGACCTCTCCGACGACACGATCCGCGAGGGCACCGGCCGCGGGTGGGACGAGTGGGTCGCGCTCGTCGACGCCGGCCCCGGCCGCGACGCCGGGCACACCGCCATCGCCGCCTGGGTCGCAGGCGAGCACGGCGTCTCCGGCTGGTGGGCACAGTCCGTCACCGTGGGCTACGAGCGCATCACCGGGATGCGCGTGCCCGGCCAGCGGCCCGACGGCACGTTCTCGGTCAGCCGGTCGCGGCTGCTCGCCGTCGACCGCGACGCGCTGCGCGCCCTGCTCGACGACGACGCCGACCGCGCCGGCCTCGTACCCGGCCTCACGCTCGCACCGCGGTCGCGCCCTGGCGTGAAGAGCCCGCGGTTCGGGGTGTCCGACGACGACGGCGAGCACGGCGTCGCGATGTTCTCGCTGGACCCGGCCGGGTCGCGGCTGCGCCTGACCGTGACCCACGAGCGGCTCGGCTCCGCGGCCGAGGCTGAGCTGTGGAAGGCGTTCTGGGCCGACTGGCTGGCGGCGCTCGACGACGCCTGACGGTCGCCCCGGCCGGTCCTCGACCGGCCCACGCCGGTCGCCGGGGGCGTGCTACCCGAGCTCGGGTCGCACGCCCTCGGCGATCAGCCGCCGCCGCTCGACGTACTCCGGCAGGATCGTCACGTCGTCGTCGGCGAACCACTCGAACGGCGCGGTGGACGCGACGAGCGCGAAGTTCGCCCAGGGCTCGAACGAGCCGGAGCGCACCACGACCTTGGCGCGCGGCGCCCAGTGCTCGATGAGGTGCTCGTGGGTCGTGCCGCGGAACGTCGCGCCCGAGCCGGTGAAGAGGTCCTGCACGTCGCCGTAGAGGCGCGGGTGGTGCGTCCGCACCTCGCCGGCCATGTGCACCTC
>NZ_JBHXAW010000067.1:0-17489 GCF_042726645.1 Isoptericola sp. NPDC060257 | reverse complement strand
GGACGGCGTTCCGTCCCGCGGCCCTCCGGACTGCGGCCCCTCGGCGGTCTGTTCGTACGTCGAACACAACCGCGAGGGCTTGGTGGTGCTCAGCGCTGCGGGTCCTCCAGCACCGCCACGGTCCGGGCGGGCACGGTGACCGTGCCCGTGCGCGCGTCCCACCGGGTCCGCTTGACGACCGCGTCGCTGCCCGAGCGCTGCACGTTCGAGAGCCGGAAGTCCCGGCCGCGCAGCCCGGCCAGCTCGAGCGTCACGGGCTCCGGCGACGCGTTGAACACCGTCAGCAGCCCGTCCAGGCGACGGTCGGCGTCACGGCCGACGGTGTCGTCCACCACCATGGCGACGACGCCGGGCCGCGCGTCCGGCCCCGCCCCCGGGAACGACACCTTCTGCTCGATCGCCGCGGCGCTGCCGAGGCGGAACAGCCGCGTCGAGGACCTCAGCTCGAGCAGCTCGCGCGCCGCGCCGGAGGCCGTCGCGATGTCCGACGGCGCGGGCTTGAGCGCCGGGTCCGCCAGGAGCGGCGCCATCACCGGCCACGCGTCCTCGTTGTCCGCCGCCGGCGGCAGGCCGCGGCCGAAGCCGTTGTCCTGCCCGGACCAGTCGATCGCGTTGAACCAGTCGCCCGAGTCGTAGGAGTTCCGGTCCAGCGACTTCGAGCGCAGGAGGTCCGTGCCCGCGTGCCAGAACGACGGGGTCTGGGCCAGCGCCGTCGTCGCGAGCGACACGGTGTTCATCCGGACCCGGTCCGTCATGGCGGTGTCCTGCGGCAGCTTGAGCGTCAGCAGGTCGAAGAGCGTCTCGTTGTCGTGCGCGTCGACGTACGTGACGACCTCCTCCGGCGAGTCCGCGTACCCCGCGGGCGCGCCGCGGTAGTCGAGGTCCTCCCCCCGCGTCGTCTCGCCGGCACCGTCGTCCGACGCCCGGAACGCGAAGTCCCGCAGGTTGCCCGCCAGCCCGAGGCGCACCAGGTCGGTCTGGTGGCCCAGGTCGACGCGCTCGTCGTCGGAGCCGTCGTTGACGCTGCCGGCGTCGCCCTCGCTGGCCTCGCGGCCGTTCGGGTCGGTGAACAGGCCCGTGCCGAAGCCCTGCGTGAACCGCGACGCGGCGTCCACCGGCGACCCGCCGTGCACGGCGTCGCGCAGCCGGTCGCTGAACGTGCCGATGCCCGTGCCGCCGAGCTGCCCCTGCGTGGCCTGCGTGAACAGGGCGTTGTCCGCCACCTCGCCGAAGTTCCAGCCCTCGCCGTACAGGTAGACGGCGGACCCGTCGACGCCGTCCTCGCGGACGGTCAGGGCGTCGAGCGCCTCGCGCACGGCCAGCATGTTCTCCTTCGAGTGGTGGCCCATGAGGTCGAAGCGGAAGCCGTCCACCCTGTAGTCGCGGGCCCACGTGACCACCGAGTCGACCATGAGCTTGCCCGCCATCGCGTGCTCGGTGGCGACGTTCTGGCAGCAGGTGCTGGTCTCCACGGCGCCCGTCGTCGGGTTCAGCCGCTGGTAGTAGCCCGGCACGACCCGGTCGAGGACGCTCTTCGCGTCCTGCCCGCTCGCCGCGGTGTGGTTGAACACCTGGTCGAGCACCACCTGCAGGCCCGCGTCGTGCAGCGAGCCCACCATCGTGCGGAACTCGGCCACGCGCGCGCCCCCCTCGGCGTCGACGGCGTACGAGCCCTCGGGGACCGAGAAGTGGAACGGGTCGTAGCCCCAGTTGAAGCCGTCGCTCGCCGCGACCTGGGCGACCGCCGCCTGCTGCTCCTCGCCGTCGGGCGCGAACCCGGAGAGGTCGGGCGTGGTCGTCTGGTCCGCGCGCTCCTCGGGGATCGTCGCGATGTCGAACGTCGGCAGCAGGTGCACCGTCGTCATGCCCGCGTCGGCCAGCTCGCGCAGGTGCGTCATGCCGTCCGAGCGCCGCTGCGCGAACGCGAGGTACGTGCCGCGCTCCTTCGCCGGCACGCTCTCGTCGGAGATCGAGAAGTCGCGCACGTGCAGCTCGTAGATCGTCTGGTCCACGGCCCGCTCGACGACGGGCTGCGGCGTGGTGCGCCAGACCTTCGGCTGCCAGCGCCTGTCGTCCAGGCCGACGACGACCGAGTGCGTCGAGTCGAGCGTGAGGCCGACCGAGTACGGGTCGGTGACGACGTTCGTCTCGACCTTCCCCGTGCCCGGCACGTAGACCGTCACCGCGTACCGGTAGCGGGCGCCGTCCCAGGCGAGCCGCTTCGCCGCCCGCTTGCCGTCGAGCGTCCACGAGCCGTCACGCTCGCGCACCGCGTCGAAGCGCTCGGGGTCCTCGCCCAGGTCGCGGCCGGCGGGCCAGACGAGCAGGTCGACGTCCTGCGCCGTCGGCGCCCAGAGCGCGAACGAGGCCCACTTGCCGCTCGGGTGCCGCTGGGCGCCGAACGTACGCTTCGATGCCGGGTCGCTGTACAGGTCGTCGAGGACGCCGGGCACCTGCACGCCCGTCGCCGCGGACAGCCCCTCGCCCGAGGCCCGGGTGACCAGCAGCTGGCCGGTCAGCAGCTCCTCGACCGCCGCGCGGCCCAGCGGTTTCCCGTCGTCGCCCACCGGCGCGAGGGCCGTGTGGCCCGCGAGCGCCGGGAAGTCGCGCGCGACGTCGTCGGGCACGTCCCCCGCGGGGACCAGGTCGTGGGACGCGGCGCCCTCCGGCAGGTCGCCGCCGTCCGGCCCCCGCACCTCGCCGTCCGCGACCGCCAGGCCGCCGTCGGGCGCGGTCCACAGGGTCCAGTCGTCGCCGGCGCCGAGGTCGCCCGGGGCGAGCACGAGCCCCTCACGCACCCAGTGCGCGGCCTGCTGCCCGGCGCCGGGCAGCGGGGGGTTCTCCACGCCGATCGTCAGGACGTGCGACGCGAGGTCGTACGAGAACGCCACCGTTTCGCCCTCGCCCACGCTGAAGGAGTAGTTGGCGCCGTCGGGCTTGCCGCCCACGCCGTAGTTCTCGGCCCAGCTCAGCCCGTGCGCCACCTTCGCCTCGTACGCGCCGGCGGCCAGGTCGTCGGTGGTCCAGGTGTACGTGCCGTCGCCGTCCGGGTCCTTGAGCCACGACGCGAGGCAGTCGGGCGCCCAGGACGAGGTGCAGCCCACCTGGTCCTGGAACGATCCGGCCAGCGTGACGACCGGGCCCTGCGCGGTGGACGAGAAGTCGTGGCTCACCGGGTCCCAGTAGATCGTGACCTCGCCGCCGTCGTGCGAGTACGTGGCGTTGCCGCCGTCGCGCACTCCCCCGACGCCGTAGTTGACGTCCCACGAGCCGTTCACGGCGACCTTGTACTCGTAGTCGCCGGCGGGCAGGTCGAAGGTGCCCTCCCACACGCCGTCCGGACGCTCGGTGAGGCGCGCGCCCTCGCAGTCCGGGGTCCAGTCGCCGGCGCAGCCCATCTCGCTGTTGTGGCTGCCGGGCACGGTCACCAGGTCGATCTCGGGCTCGGGCTCCTCGTCGCCGACCACGCCGGACACGTCGACGCCGACGGAGGCGAAGGTCGATGCGGCCGCGCGGTCGCCGTCGGCGTCCTGCGTCACGGCGCGGTACTCGACGAGCGTGCCCTCGGCCAGGCCCTTCGCGTCGTGGAAGACGCGCGGCGTCGTGTCCTCGGCCGTGCCGAGCGGGTGCCAGTCGGACGTGCCGACCTCGCGCCACGCGAAGGACGTCTCCGCCCACGCGTCGTCGTCGACGTCGGCCGCCACCGCCGCGGTGCCGCTGACCGCCGCGCCCGCCGCCGGGACGGCGACGTCCAGCGTGCCGTCGGAGTCCGCCCCCACCGTGCGGTCGGCGCGCAGCACCAGGGCCGACGTCGCGGGCACCTGCACCGTGACCTCGCCGGCGTCGTCCGCGGTCACCGGCTCCCCGTCGCCGTACAGCACCTCGTACGACGCGCCCGGGGTGAGGGTGGTGAGGGTCGCGCTCGTCGTCTGCGCCGCGTTGTTGACGGCGACCAGGTGCTCGACCTTCTCCGCGCGGTCCACGCGGCTGAACGCGTAGATCCCGGCGCCGTTCTCCGCGTACCGCTCGACCTGCGCGCCGGTCGCGAGCGCCGGGTGCGCCTCGCGCAGCGCCGCCAGCTCGGCGATGCGGGAGTACAGCGGGGCGTCGGTGGCGTAGCGGTCCACGCGGCCCGCCTGCTCGCCGGTGACGAGCGGCTGGTCGGCGTACTCGTCCACCTGCGTGGCGAAGAGGGTCTGCCGGGCGTCCTTGTCGCCGCCGGTGCCGGCGAAGCCCTGCTCGTCGCCGTAGTACACGACCGGCTGGCCGCGCGTGAGGTACATGAGGTCGTGCGCCAGCTCGTCACGCGCCAGCGGCTCGTCGGTGCCGGCGAGCATGTAGCCGACGCGACCCATGTCGTGGTTGCCGAGGAACGTCGGCAACGCGGACGCGGATTTCGTCGGCGTCGTGTACCGGTCGTCGCTCGCGAACAGGCTCGCCAGGCCGCGGGCGCTGTTGCCGCTCGCGTAGCTGGTCGCGGCCGCCTGGAAGGAGAAGTCGAGCACCGAGCTCATGTCGGTGTCGCGCACGTACGGCGACGTCTTGGCGGCGTCGGCGTCGTACACCTCGCCGAACATGAAGAAGTCGTCCTTGCCCTGCGCGTGGGCGTGGGCCATGACCTCGGCCGACCACTTCTCCCAGAACTCCGGGTTCACGTGCTTGACCGTGTCGATGCGGAACCCGTCGATGCCGAGGTCGATCCAGTTGGAGTACACGTCGACGAAGCCCTGCACGACGCGCGGGTCCTCCGTCATGAGGTCGTCCAGGCCGTCGAAGTCGCCGTACGTGACCGACTCCCCCGTCCACGTCGAGTTGCCCCGGTTGTGGTACAGCGTCGGGTCGTTGAGCCAGGCCGGGACCTTGGCGTCGGCGTCCTCGGGCGCGATCACCGGCGTGTACGGGAACGACGTCGCGGCGTCGAGCTCGGGGAAGTCGTCCGAGCCCGCGACGTCGCCCGGGTCGAAGGCGTTCCCGGCGGCGTCGGTGTACGGCGACGTCGCCTGGTCGACGTACCCGTACTCCCCCTCGGCGTAGTCGATGACGTCGGCCGTGTGGTTGGTGATGATGTCGAAGTAGACCTTGATGCCCTTGGCGTGGGCCTCGTCGATCAGCGCGCGCAGCTCGTCGTTGGTGCCCAGGTGCGGGTCGATCCGCGTGAAGTCCGTGATCCAGTAGCCGTGGTAGCCCGCGCTGGCGTCGTCGCCCGTGCCCTGCACCGGGCGGTTGAGGAACGACGGCGTCAGCCAGATCGCGGTGGTGCCCAGGCCCTCGATGTAGTCGAGCCTCTCGCGCAGGCCGGCGATGTCCCCGCCCTGGTAGAAGCCCTTGTCCGTCGGGTCGAAGCCGTGGTCCAGGCGGTCGCCGTCGCTACCGCCGGTGTCGTTCGAGTCGTCGCCGTTCGCGAAGCGGTCGGTCATGACGAAGTAGAACCGCTCGTCCGAGCCCGCCTGCCGCACCGGCGGCACCACCAGGTCGGCGTCCGTCGCGTCGTCGTAGGCGCCGGCCAGCGTGAGCGGCGTGAGCGCGACGCGGTGCGTCGTGTCGTCGTAGGCGACCCGCACGCGCGCGTCACCGCCGAGCACCAGGGGGGCGTTCTCGTCGGTGCCCTCGCGCCCGTAGGACTCGTCCCAGGCGCCGTCGAGCGCGACCTTGTACTCGTACGTCCCGGCCGGCAGGTCGACGTCGGCGCTGAAGGTGCCGTCGCCGGCCGGCGTGAGGGTGGTGGCTGCACAGGTCGGGTCCCAGTCCTCGGCGCAGCCGAGCTCCGTCTGGAGGCTCCCGACCAGGGTGGCGGTGCGGTCCGCGGCGCCCGCCGCGGGCGCCGTCGTGAGGGCGAGCCCGCCGAGGCCGGCGGACAGCGCGGGGACGGTGAGCGCGACGGCGGTCAGCGAGGCGGCCGCGCGGCGAGTCGGGCGCCTTCGGGGGGCGCGGGCCTGGGCAGCACGAGGCATGGAGGACTCCTTCGTCGTCCGGGCGCGCGGAGGTCGCGACCCGCCGCGACTGTACCGTTGCAGCAACCTTGCAGCAACAGGTCCGCGAAACACCGTGGGCGACGGTCAGCCCGCCAGGTGCCCCCAGCGTGGCGCGAGCTCGTGCCACGGGCCGACCTCGGCGATCTCGCCGTCGGCGAGCACGACGACGCGGTCCGCGCGCGACAGGGCCGCGCGCTTCGACGTCGCGCCGACGACGGTGGTGCCGCGCTCGCGCAGCGACGCCCACAGCTCGATCTCCGTGGTGGCGTCCAGCGCGCTGGAGACGTCGTCGGCCAGCAGCAGCTCGGCGTCCGTCGCCAGCGCGCGGGCGAGCGCCAGTCGCTGCACCTGCCCGCCGGACAGCCGCACCCCGCGGTGGCCGACGAGCGCGTCCGGCCCGCCCGCCTCGTCCACGTCCTGCCCCAGGCGCGCGGAGGCGACCGGGCCGTCGACGTCGCGCTCGTGGTCCAGGCGCACGTTCTCGCTGAACGTGCCGGACAGCACGCGCGGCACCTGCGCGACGTGCGCGACCTGGCCCGGGCGCAGGAACGCCTGGGCGTCCTCGACGTCCCGCTCGTTCCAGCGGATCCGGCCGGTGTGCTCCATGAGGCCGCTCAGCGCGGACAGCAGGCTCGACTTCCCCGAGCCGACCTGGCCGAGCAGCAGCACGAGCTCGCCGCGCCGCACCTCCAGGTCCACCCCCGACACCCCGATGGTGCCGTCGTCGTGCACCGCGGTCACGCCCTCGAGCCGCAGCCGCTCCAGCGCCTCGCGCGGGCCCGCGGCCGGCCGGGGCGCGTCGCCGGTGAGCAGGTCGACGCCCGCGGGCAGGTCCATGAGGTCGGACCCCGCGGCGAACCGGCCGGTGGCCCGCTGCCACGACCGGGTGCCGGGCGCCTCCGTCACGACCGCTCCCGCCACGACGCCGAACCAGCCGAACCCGTTCACGGCGTTCGCGACGAGCAGCGCGGTCGCCAGCCCCCACGTGCCGGTGAGCAGGCCCGCCCAGGCCGCGACGACACCGAGCTGCACCATGATCATCGGCACGCCGTCGAGAGCGGCCTGGATCCGGTGCTCGAAGATCGCGGCCCGGACGCGGCCGCCGTCCACCTCGCGCAGGTGCGCGTGCACCTGCGGCGTCCGCGCGGCGAGCTTCACCGTGCGCGCGGAGTCGAGCGCGGAGACGAGGGCCCGGCCGAACCGGGCGCGCGCGGCGGACGACCGGGTGGCCGAGCGGCCCGCGATCGGCCGACCGACCGCCGACGCGGCCGCCGAGACCACCATGACGGCCAGCAGCACGCCGCCGGCCAGCCACGACCCGCTGAGCAGCGCCGTCACGCCGGCGATGACCAGGCCGTTGACGAAGTCGACCCAGCGGTCCGCGTAGCGCACGAACCGGTCGGAGTCCATGGCGCGGGCCACGACCTCGCCGGGCGGGGTGGCGCGCAGGCGCTCCTGGCGCGTCTGCCCCACCATCACCGCCATCCGGACGCGCAGGAGCACCTCCACCCACCACCGCGGGTAGACGTACAGCGCCCACGCGAGCGCCAGCGGCGCGACGACGAGGAGCACGGCGAACGCGACCATGAGCACGGTGGGGAAGCCGGCGTCGAGCCCCTCGACCGCCCGCCCCCACAGGAACCCGGTCAGCGCGCCCTGCGCGGAGACGAGGCTCGCCACGAGGAAGAGCGCCGCGCCGACCACGCCCCACGCGGGGCGCACGAACAGCGCGTGCAGGACGCCGCGCGCCAGGCTCGGGCCCTCGCCCGGGTCGGCGAGGTCCGGCGCCTCGCCGCGGCGGCGCCTGCCGCCCACGTCGTGCGACGCCGCCGGCGCGGCGCCCACGGTGCCCGACGGCGCGCTCGACGGCGTCGACCGGTGACCGGTGAGCGCCGACGCGACCTCCTCGGCGGCACCGGCGCTCGCGACGGGTGCGTCCGCGGCGTCGCTCGCCAGGAGCAGGTCGCGGTACGGGCCGTCCTCGCGGGCGAGCCGCGCCCGGGGGCCCTGCTGCACGACCCGGCCGTGGTCGAGCGCGGCGAGCAGGTCCGCCCGCTCGATGGTCGTGAGCCGGTGCGCGACCAGCACGCCCGTGCGCCCGGCGAGCAGCCGCTCGGACGCCGCGACCACGCGGGCCTCGGTGAGCGGGTCCATGCGCGCCGTCGCCTCGTCGAGCACCACCACCTGGACGTCGCGCACCAGCAGGCGCGCGAACGCGACGAGCTGCTCCTCCCCCGCGGACAGCGACGTGCCGCCCGGGCCGAGCAGCGTGTCGAGACCGTCGGGCAGGCCCGACACCCAGGCCTCCAGGCGCAGCTCGCGCACGGCCGCCTCGACGTCCTCGCGCGGGACGTCGGCGAACAGCGCGACGTTCTCGGCGAGCGTGCCGGCGAGGATCTCGGTGCGCTGCGTGACGACGCCCACCGCGGCGCGCAGCTTCTGCAGGTCGAGGTCGCGGACGTCGACGCCGCCGAGGAACACCGTGCCGGGCTCCGGCTCGACGGCGCGCGACAGCAGCGACGCGAGCGTCGACTTCCCGGAGCCGGTGCGCCCGACGAGCGCCACCGTCTGCCCCGCGGGGACGCGGAGGTTCACGCCCTGCAGCGCGAAGGTGCCCTCGGCGTACGAGAAGTGCAGGTCGCGCAGCTCGATGCCCACCGGGCCCTCGGGCAGGTCGCGCCCGCCGCTCGGCTCCGGCTCGACCGACAGCATCTGCCGGATGCGCGTGATGGCGCCCAGCCCCTCCTGGATGTCCGGCAGGTGGTGGATGAGGTTGTCCACCTGGCCCACGAACATCGAGGTGACGAGGAACAGCGTCACGAGGTCCTGGACGGCGAGAGTGCCGCCCGACGCGAGCGCAGCCCCGGCCACGGCGACGCCGGCGAGGAGCGCGGCGAGCACCAGGCCGGCCCGGCGCAGCATCTTCGACTCGACGACGACCACGTCGCGGAACTTGCGGTGCACGTCCGCCGAGCGCTGCGCCAGTCGGCGGATCGCGAACGGCTGGCCGAGGCTGGTGCGCAGGTCGTCGCGGGCGGCCACCGACTCCTCGAACGCGGCCGCGTGGTCGGTCCAGGCTGCCTCCTCGATCACCTTGCGGCGGGCGATCTCGCCCAGCATCGGGCGCACGAGGACGCCCGCGAGCGCGCCCAGCAGCGGGAACAGGATCCACGCCGGCCACCAGGTGACGCCGGCGACCACGTACATCGGCACGACGCCGACCACCGTGCGGCCCGCGCCCCACAGCTGGCGGCGCACGAGCGTGCCGACGGCGTGCGTGTCGTCGTCGACCCGGTCGAGCACCTCGCCCACGGCCTGCTCGGTGAGCGTGGCGAGCGGCTGGTGCAGCGCCGCGGTCAGCAGGTCGCCGCGCAGCCGCCCCTCGGCGCGGTCGACGACGCCCGCCCACACGACCTGCCCGGCCGTGTCGAACAGGGCGGCGCCGACCACGCAGAGCGCGAGCAGCGACAGCAGCGCCCCCGTCGGGTCCTCCGCGAGGCGGCCCGCGACGACGGTGCCGAGCGCGGCACCCACCGCCCCGAGGGTGAGCGCGACCAGCGCGACCGCCGCGACGGGCCCGCGCAGCCTCCGCCAGTCGAGGCGGCGGGACGGGTCCGTCGGCGTGGTCGTGGTGGAGGTGTGTTCCGCGCGCGCGGCAGGGGCGTCGATCATGGCCCGAGAAGCCTATGCGGCGCCCCCGACGCTCCGCCGCAGAATTTCCGTCAGATCAGGCCGAGCGCACGCACGGCATCCCGCTCCTCGGAGAGCTCCTGCACGCTGGCCGCGATCCGCTCGCGGGAGAAGTCGTCGATCTCGAGGCCCTCGACGACCTCCCACGCACCGCCCGACGACGTCACCGGGAACGACGAGACGAGGCCCTCCGGCACGCCGTACTGCCCGGTGGACCACAGGCCCGCGCTGGTCCAGTCGCCCTCGGGCGTGCCCAGCACCCAGTCGTGGACGTGGTCGATCGCCGCGTTCGCCGCGGACGCCGCCGACGACGCCCCGCGCGCGTCGATGATCGCGGCGCCGCGCTTGGCCACCGTCGGGATGAAGTCGTCCGCGAGCCAGAGCTTGTCCTCGTCCGCGTAGCGGGCGCCCGGCGTGCCCGCGACGTCGGCCCGGAACACGTCCGGGTACTGGCTCGCGGAGTGGTTGCCCCAGATCGTCACGCGGCGCACCTGCGAGACCGGCACGTCCGCCCGCTTCGCGAGCTGGGACAGCGCGCGGTTGTGGTCGAGGCGCGTCATCGCCGTGAAGCGGTCCTTCGGCACGTCGGGCGCGTTCGACGCCGCGATCAGCGCGTTCGTGTTGGCCGGGTTGCCCACGACCAGGACCCGCACGTCGTCGGCCGCGCCCGCGTTGATGGCCCGGCCCTGCGGCCCGAAGATGCCGCCGTTCGCCTCGAGCAGGTCCGCCCGCTCCATGCCCGGGCCGCGCGGCCGGGCCCCCACCAGCAGGGCGACGTTCGTGCCCGCGAAGCCCGCCGTCGGGTCGTCGTGGATGTCGATGCCGTCCAGCAGCGGGAAGGCGCAGTCGTCGAGCTCCATCGCGGTCCCCTCGGCTGCCTTCACCGCCTGCGGGATCTCCAGCAGCCGCAGCCGCACAGGCGTGTCGGGGCCGAGCATCGCGCCCGACGCGATCCGGAAGAGCAGCGCGTACCCGATCTGGCCCGCCGCCCCGGTGACGGTGACGTTCACTGGTGTGGTCATGCCCCTACTCTGACGCAGCCGGGCGCCGGGGTCGACCGCCACCCCGGCCCGGCCCTCGACGACGCCGCCGACCGGCGCGCCGACCGTCGTGGTGGAGCGCGACCTGGGACGACGCGCGGTAACGTGCCAGGAGCGCCACCGTCGGCCCGCGCTCAGCAACCGTTCAGACCACGGTGGAAGCATGCCCGCGCAGCCGGCCGTGAGGCCGGTCACGCACGACCGGCCCTCCCACCGCGGGGGGCACACCGAGACGCCCGTCTCCCGAGCAGAGAAGGACCCTCATGTCCCAGGACATCGCCGCCGAGGGCGGTACGGCCCCGGCCGACGTCGACACGGCGGCCGGCACCCCGCAGCACGGCCTGTTCGCCCGGCTCGCCGCCGAGGCCTTCGGCA
This sequence comes from Isoptericola sp. NPDC060257, assembly GCF_042726645.1. NCBI lineage: Bacteria > Bacillati > Actinomycetota > Actinomycetes > Micrococcales > Promicromonosporaceae > Isoptericola > Isoptericola sp. NPDC060257. The sequence continues at coordinate 6,412 of NZ_JBHXAW010000067.1, read as the reverse complement.
CGTTCGTGCTGGTGCTCGGCATCGTCGGCACCGCCACTTTCAACCTGTTCAACAACGGTCAGATCATCACCGTCGCGCTCGCGGGCGGGATCCTCGTCATGGGCGCCATCGCCGCTGTCGGCGGCGTCTCCGGCGGCCACTTCAACCCCGCCGTGACCTTCGGCCTGACGCTCGCCGGCCGTGCCGCGTGGCGGGACCTGGTGCCGTACTGGGCCGCCCAGCTCGTGGGCGGCACCGCGGCCGCGGCCGTGATGTTCTCGATCATCCCCGACTCGGTCCTCCCGTTCGCGCAGGTGACGACGAAGGCGGAGTTCTTCCAGCTCACCGCCAACGGCTTCGGCACGCACTCCCCGGCCGCGAACCTCACCGCGGCCGCGGCGCAGCAGGGCGGCTCCCCGGTCGAGTTCACGATGTGGGCCGCCGTCCTCGTCGAGGTGATCGTCACGGCGATCTTCGTCGGCGTGATCCTCGGCGTGACGAGCAAGCGCACGTCCGTCACCTTCGCCCCGGTGGTCATCGGGCTGACCCTCGGCGCGATGCTCATCGTCGCCTGGCCGGTCACCAACGCGTCGCTCAACCCGGCCCGCTCGTTCGCCTCCGCGGTGTTCGGCGGGGGCTGGACGTGGGGCCAGCTGTGGGTGTTCGTCGTCGCCCCGCTGGTGGGCGCGGCACTTGCCGCCCTGTTCGTCCGGGCGTTCCAGCCCGTGCCCGCCGTCGCGCTGGCCGAGGTCGAGTACACGGCCGTGACGGTCGAGGAGCGGACCGTTCCCGAGCACGACGTCGTCGACGACGGCGCCCTTCCGACGGCGTCGGAGGTCGACGAGAACGAGGGCGAGTGGGACGGGCAGGACGTCGACGACGCCAAGCCCGGCACCGACGAGCCGAAGGGCGACGCGCCGCGCGCCTGACGCCCCGACGCACGAGGGCCGGTACCCGCGGGGTGCCGGCCCTCGTGCCGTCCGCGGAGGATCTCACCCGCGAGCCGGCGGAGACCCGAAGGGTGCGCACGGCCGGGATCGTGGCCGTCCGCGAGCCTCGCGGCTCGGCGGGCTGATCGGGGCGCTCAGCCCAGGCCGGGGGCGGTCAGGGCCAGCACGCCGATGACGACTGCGCCGCCCCAGCACAGGAAGACGTCGAAGCCCCGGCTCCGCACGACCAGGCCGACCGGCCCGGTGGCCGACGTGGCCCGCCACGTGCCGGCGACGGCGAGGGTCAGCGCGATGGTGCCGGTGCCGACGCGGGCCCCGACCAGCACGCCGAGCACGACGGCGAGCACGATGCCCGCGAGCACGGTGACGATGGCGCGCTCGGGGCCGGGCAGGGGGCGCGCCGGCTCCTCGCCCTTCGCCCCGACCGTGTGCCACGCGGGCGCGGGCTCGGCCCCTCCGGGGTCACGCGGAGGGTCGGGCAGCGCACGGGGATCCACGGCAGCCGAGCCTACCGTCGCGCGACCGGCGCGAGCGCCGGACCTCCACGCCCGCAGGGTTACGGTGAGGACCGTGCCCGAGCCGACCTCCGACGTCTCTCCCCGTCCTCCCCTCCGGTCCGTCGTCGTGGTGGGCGCCGGCCTCGCCGGCGCGCAGACCGTCGCCGCGCTGCGCACGCACGGCTTCGACGGGCGGATCACGCTGCTCGGCGCGGAGGGCGCGCCCCCGTACGACCGCCCGCCGCTCTCCAAGGAGCTGCTGACGCGGCCCGAGCCGGTGTGGCTGAGCGCGGACCTCGGCGTCGACGTCGAGGCGCTGGCCGACGACGTGCGGCTCGCCGAGCCCGCCCTGTCGCTGGCCTCGGGGCCGGACGGCGTGGTCGTCACGACGTCACGGGACGAGGTCGCGGCCGACGCCGTCGTGCTCGCGGTGGGCTCCGTCCCGGTCGTCCCGCCGGGGTTCTCCGCGTCGTCGCTGCTGCACACGGCCGCCGACGCCGACCGCCTGCGGGCGGCCCTGCGCGCCGACGACGGGCTGCGCCTGGTGATCGTGGGCGCGGGCTGGATCGGCGCCGAGGTCGCGGGGGTCGCCGCGGGCGCCGGGGCGGACGTCACGGTGCTGGAGGCGGCCGACGCCCCGTTGTCGCGCCAGCTGGGTCCCGACGTCGGGGCGCTCCTCGCGGGCTGGTACCGGGCCGCCGGGGTGCGCCTGCGCACGGGCGCCGCGGTGGCGGCCGTGGAGGGCTCCGGCGTGGTCCTCGCCGACGGCGAGCACGTGCCGGCGGACCTCGTGCTCACCGCCGTGGGCGCGCGGCCGGCGTCGGGCTGGCTGGAGGGCACGCTGCCCCTGGACGCGCGCGGCGCGCTCCTCGTGGACGGCGACGGCCGCGTCCCCGGCCATCCCCGCGTCTGGGCGGTCGGCGACGTCGCGTCGCGCGCGCACCCCGTGTTCGGCACGGTGCCGGGCGGGCACTGGTCGGCCGCGCTGCACGACCCGGACCCCACCGTGCGCGCCATGCTCGGCGTCGAGCCGGCCGGCGCCGGGCACGCACCGTACGTCTTCTCGCAGCAGCTCGGGCACGACCTGGCGCTGCTGGGCCTGCCGGTCACCACCGGGCCCGACGCCTCCCCCGTGGTGCTGCGGGGCACCCCCGGCGAGGGCCCGTGGGCGGCGCTCTACCTGGACCCGGCGGAGAGCACGGGGCTCGACGACGCGCCCGACGGCGTCGCGACCGTCCGAGCCGTCCTCCTCGTCGACTCGCCGCGCGACGTCGGCGGCGTCCGGCGTCTCATGAGCCGCGGCGAGCCGCTCCGCCTGGACCTCGCGAGGGCCACCGACCCCGCCGTCCGGCTGAAGTCGGCCGTCGCCCCCTGACGCCGAACTGGCGGTCGACACCGTTCTGGGGCCCGAAGATGGCCCATCACGGTGTCAACCGCCTGTTCGGCACTCCTCAGTGCGCGAAGTGGCGCGTCCCGGTGAGGTACATCGTCACGCCGGCGGCCTGCGCGGCCTCGATCACCTCGGCGTCGCGGATGGACCCGCCGGGCTGGACGACGGCGCGGACGCCGGCGTCGAGCAGCACCTGAAGTCCGTCGGCGAAGGGGAAGAACGCGTCGGACGCGGCGACCGCGCCGCGCGCCCGCTCCGCCCCCTCGGCGAGCGTGTTCGCGCGCTCGACGGACAGGCGGCAGGAGTCGACGCGGTTGACCTGGCCCATGCCGATGCCGACGGCGGCACCGTCGGCGGCGAGCAGGATCGCGTTGGACTTGGCGGCGCGGACGGCCTTCCACGCGAACGCGAGGTCGGCGAGCGTGGCCTCGTCGGCGGCCTCGCCGGCGGCGAGCGTCCACGACGCGGGGTCGTCGCCCTCGGCCTGGAACCGGTCGACCTCCTGGACGAGCATGCCGCCGGAGATCGGGCGGTTCTCGGCGACGGCCTGCGGCGGGGTGTCGACGACGAGCAGGCGCACGTTCTTCTTCTTCTGCAGGATCTCGAGCGCCTCGGGCTCGAATCCCGGAGCGACGACGACCTCGGTGAAGATCGGCGCGATCCCCTCGGCCGCGGCCTTCGTCACGACCCGGTTGGCCGCGATGACGCCGCCGTAGGCCGACACCGGGTCGGTGGCGTGCGCGCGGGCGTGGGCCTGCGCGATGTCGTCGCCGACGGCGATGCCGCACGGGTTGGCGTGCTTGATGACCGCCACCGCGGGGCCCTCGTGGTCGTGCGCGGCGCGCCAGGCGGCGTCGGCGTCCACGTAGTTGTTGTAGCTCATCGCCTTGCCGTGCAGCTGCGTCGCCTGGGCGAGGCCGCTGCCGCCGTCGGTCCGCGTGTACAGCGCCGCCTTCTGGTGCGGGTTCTCGCCGTAGCGGAGCACCGCGGCGCGCTCGAACGCCGCGCCGGCGACGTCGGGCATGTGCGACTCGAGGGCGGTCTCGTCGGGCGCGTAGTCGCTGGCGAACCAGGAGGCCACGGCGACGTCGTACTGCGCGGTGTGCGCGAACGCGGCGGCCGCGAGGCGCTTGCGCTGCGCGAAGCTGAAGCCGCCGCCCTGGACCGCGGAGACGACGTCGTCGTAGCGCGCCGGGTCGACGACGACGGCGACGCTCGGATGGTTCTTCGCCGCGGCACGGACCATCGACGGCCCGCCGATGTCGATCTGCTCGACGACCTCGTCCGGGCCGGCGCCGGACGCGACCGTCGCCGCGAAGGGGTACAGGTTCACCACGACGAGCTCGAACGTCTCGATGCCGAGGTCGGCGAGCTGGGCGAGGTGGTCGGCCTTGCGGGTGTCGGCCAGGATCCCGGCGTGCACGCGCGGGTGCAGCGTCTTGACGCGACCCTCGAGGCACTCGGGGAAGCCCGTGAGCTCCTCGACGCGCGTGACGGGGACGCCGGCGTCGGCGATCCTCGTGGCGGTGGAGCCGGTGGAGACGAGCTCCACGCCCGCGGCGTGCAGGGCGGTGGCGAGCTCGGTCAGGCCGGTCTTGTCGTAGACGCTGAGCAGCGCGCGGCGCACGGGGCGCTGGGCGTCGTCGGCGAGCTGGACGTCGGGGGCCGTGACGTGGGAAGCGGAGTGTGCTCCGGACATGAGTGTGTTCTCCTCGGGCGGGTTCTCTCGCGGAAAGACCCTCGCACCCAGGCGGGCGGCGCGCATGGCGGGACGTGTCGGCCGCTCCCCGGTGGTGACCCACCCTCGCCAGTCACGGCCACGGCGAGTCTATCGAACGTCGCCGGGACCGGTCACGGCAGCGCGACGTCCATGCCGAGCAGACGCCAGGCCCGGGCCGCGGTGTCCGCCCGGTCCGCCGCAGGGCGCCGGGTGAGGGCGCCGGCCACGAGCTCGACGCCGAGCATGAGGTCCTCGACGGAGGTGCCGGCGGGCACCTGGCCGGCCGCGAGCGCAGCGTCGTGGTGCGCGGCGAGCACGGCGGCGACGCGGTCGCGCAGCTCGAGCATGCGCCCCGGCCGGTCCTCGACCAGCAGGTCGACCACCCCGACGGACTCGATGGCGTGCCGCGTCACGAGGCCGAGGAGTTCCGGCAGCGCGGCGCCCGCGGCCGACGCCGCCTCCAGCGCGTCCACGTTCTCCTCGACGACGGCCGCCACGAGGGAGACGCGGTCCGGGAAGTGCCGGTAGAGGCTGCCCTGCCCGACGCCGGCGCGTCGCGCGACCGAGCTGAGCGGCGCGGCCGTGCCGGACTCGGCGAAGACGGCGTGCGCGGCCTCCAGGAGCGCCGCGCGGTTGCGGGCCGCCGCCGCGGGACCGGGGTTGCTCCGGGTGGACGGGCGCGGGTTGCTCCGGGCGGTGGACACCGGAATAGACTAGCAACCGGACAGTGTTGTCCGGTTAGCACGACAGCAGCCCGTGAGGGACCAGCCAGCAAGGAGAGCACCATGGCCCTGTCCGCATCCTCGACCGTCGGCGAGTGGCTCGACCACCCCGTCGGAGGCCGCATCCTCGGCGCCGTCCTCGAGCAGGCCGGCGCGTCGGCCGAGGCGCTCGCCCCGGCGCGCAACCTCCCGCTCGAGCAGCTCGTGGCGCTGTCGAACGGGCAGTTCCCCGCCGAGATGGTCGACGGCCTCGTCGCCGCGTACCGCGAGCAGGCGCCCGGAGACACCGACGCCGACCCCGCTGGCGGCGGCTCCCCCGTCCCCGCGCCCTGGGCCGAGCAGGTCACGCCGGGTCGCTTCGCCGGCCAGACCGTCGTCGTCACGGGCGCGGCCTCGGGCATCGGCCGCGCCGTCGCGTCCCGCGTGGCGCGCGAGGGCGGTCGCGTCGTCGCCGTCGACCTGGCGAAGGAGAAGCTGGACGAGCTCGCGGCGTCCCTGGCCGGCGTCGCGCCGGGCGCCGAGGTCGTCACCGTCGCGGGCGACATCACGTCGGCCGAGTCGGTCGAGGAGGTCGTGCGCGCCGCCGGCGAGCGCGTCGACGCCCTCGCCAACGTCGCCGGGATCATGGACGACATGGGCGCCGTGCACGAGCTCACCGACGCGACCTGGGAGCGCGTGATGCGCGTGAACGTCGACGGCACGATGCGCCTCATGCGCGCCGTCCTGCCCGGGATGCTCGCCGCGGGCCGCGGCCGCATCGTCAACGTCGCCTCGGAGGCCGGGCTGCGCGGGTCCGCCGCGGGCGCCGCGTACACGGCGTCCAAGCACGCCGTCGTCGGGCTCACCAAGTCCTCCGCCGTGATGTACGCGGGCACGGGCGTGCAGGTGAACGCCGTCGCGCCCGGCGGCGTCGCCACCGGCATCCAGGTGCCCGCGCAGGCCGAGTTCGGGGGCGCGCGGCTGGGCCGGTTCATGGGCAACATCCCCGGCATCGCGACGGCGGAGCACCTCGCCGCGTCGATCACGTTCCTGCTGTCCACCGACGCGGTGAACCTCAACGGCGCGATCCTCGCCTCCGACGGCGGCTGGTCCGCCGTCTGACCCCGGCCCGCCAGGAGCCCGGCGAGCCGTCAGGGTGAGCGCGGGGTGCATCC
>NZ_JBHXAW010000066.1:0-17591 GCF_042726645.1 Isoptericola sp. NPDC060257 | reverse complement strand
ACGTGACGCAGACCCGGTCGTGCGCGTTCGTCCGCTCGATCGCGGCGGCCGTGGGCTCGACCCCGGAGTCCTCCTTGACGTCGACGTTCACGCGCAGGTCGGGCCAGGTGCCGAGCACCTCGTCGAGGCGGGGCACGGGCTCGGTGCCGCCGATGCGCGCGTGCCGCACGACCGACCACGGCAGGTCGGCCACGCGGCCGGTGGCGTCGGTGGTGCGGTCCAGGGAGGCGTCGTGCAGGGCGACGGCGACGCCGTCGGCGGTGCCGTGCGCGTCGGTCTCGACGTACCGGAAGCCCAGGTCGACCGCGGCGGCGAACGCGGCGAGGGAGTTCTCCAGGTTCTCCCGGCCGTGCGAGAAGCCGCGGTGCGCCAGGGCGAGGACGGGCACCGGCGCGCCGTCGGCGCCACGGGGGTCGAGGTACGGGTGCGCGGGGGTCGGTCTCACGGCTGCTCCTGGTCCTCGAGCGTGTCGACGGTCGTGCGGTCGGTGACGGCACGAGGTGGCTCGAGGCCCGGGGGGCGGACGTCCGGCAGGCGGGCGTCGAGCCACGCCAGGACGCCGTCGAGGTAGGCCCGGCGTGGCGCGTCGGCGGACAGGGCGAGGTCGTGCACGCCGCCGGGCACGACGAGCGGCGTCGTGTCGGGCCCGACCCGGGGCGTCAGGGCCGCGATCCGCCCGACGTCGAGCACGGTGTCCTGCGCGTCGAGGCGCGGGTTGTCGTCCCGGTCGGGGCCGGAGGAGTCGCTGCGCGCGACCAGGACCGGTCCGGGGACGGCGAGGCCGCGGGCCAGGCGGGCCTGCGCGCGCGTGACCGTGCGGAGCCAGCCGGCGCGGGCCGGCAGCCCCTCGGGGCGCTTGAGCGTCGTGTCGAAGTCCCACCGCCCGCCCCGGGAGGCGTGCTGGGACGCGGCGTACACCGACGGGTTGGCGCTGACGACGGCGAGCGGGCGACGCCGCCCCAGCACCTCGAGCACCGCGGAGCGGCCCGCGTCCGCGAGCCGCGAGCCGCTGAGGGAGAAGAAGGGCGAGTCCAGCACCAGGAGGTCGGGCCCGTGCGCCGGGTCGTGCCGGACGGCGTGCCCCCACAGCGCCGCGCTCAGGCCTCCCGTCGAGTGCGCGTGCACCACGAGCGGCAGCCCGGGCTCGAGCTCCCGGACGGTGTGCGCCGCGGCGGACAGGTCGGCGCCCGCCTCGCGCAGGCTCGCGACGTAGTGCGGGGGCAGCGGGTCGCGCGCTCTCGGGGCGGCGGCGAGGCCGCTGTCGGGGTCGCTCTCGAGCAGGGAACGCCCCGCGCGGCGCAGGTCGACGGCGTGGAACGCGAGGCCGGCGTCGACGAACGCCCGGGCGAGGTGCGCCTGGAAGAAGTAGTCGTTGTACCCGTGCACGTGCAGCACGACGGCGCGGGGGCGCTCCGGTCGGTCGACGGCCCGCACCAGGGTCGTGGGGCCCAGCGGCCGCTCCTCGAAGCCGGGGCCGAGGAGCCGGTCGGGCCGCCACCGCCCGGCGGCGCCGGGGTGCCGGGGCGGTCGCGGGGCGGGAGCGTGCACGGCGCGATCGTATCCGCGCGGGCCTGCCGCGGCGCGCCGTCGACCGCGGTGCGACGTGCCCCTCCCGCCGGGCGCCCGCGTCGGGCAGACTGCGCCTCATGAGCGACCGACCGGCGGTGCCGGAACCCGTACCCGACGCCGCGCCCTCCGCCTCGCACGGGTCGCCGCACGGCTCACCGCACGGCTCACCGCACGGCCCGTCGCACGACGGCGCGGCGAGGTCGGGCGTCGCGGAGGCGCCGGTGCCGCGCCGTCAGGTCGTCTCGTGGGCGATGTGGGACTGGGCGACGCAGCCGTTCAACACCGTGATCGTCACGTTCGTCTTCACGGCGCTGTACCTCACGAGCGACGCCTTCCTGACGCCGGAGGTGGCCGCGCTGCCCGCGACCGACCCGGTGCACGAGCGCGCCCTGGCGGGGCTCACCAGCGGGCTGGGCCTCTGGATCACGATCGGCGGGCTGCTCGTGGCGCTGCTGGCGCCCGTGCTGGGGCGGCGCGCCGACGTCGAGGGGCGCCGCAAGGCCTGGGTGGGCGGCGCGACCCTGGTCATGGTCCTGGCGATGGCGGCCCTGTTCGCGGTGCGCGCCGACCCGGTCTGGTTCGTGCTCGGCGCCGCCCTGGTGTCCCTCGGCAGCGTGGCGAGCGAGATCGCCGGCGTGAACTACAACGCGATGCTCGTGCAGGTGTCCACGCGCGCCACCGTGGGGCGGGTGTCCGGCCTCGGCTGGGGGCTGGGGTACCTGGGCGGGATCGTCGCGCTCGTCCTCGTCGTGGTGGCGCAGACCTTCGACTGGTGGGGCATGCCGACCGACGACGGCCTGGCGTACCGGGTCATCGCGCTCGGCTGCGCCCTGTGGGCCGTGGCCTTCGCCTGGCCGCTGTTCCGGTACGTGCCCGAGGCGCCGCCCGCCGAGGACCGGCCACGCGTCGGGTTCTTCGCCGGCTACGTCGTCCTGGTGCGCGACGTCGTCGCCCTGTACCGGCACGAGCGGCCCACCTTCTGGTTCCTGCTCGCGAGCGCCGTCTACCGCGACGGGCTGTCCGCCGTGTTCACGTTCGGCGCCGTCATCGCCGCGGTGTCGTTCCGGTTCGGCGACGACGCGGTGATCGCGTTCGGCATCGCCGCCAACCTGCTCGCCGGGCTCAGCACGATCGTCGCCGGGCGCCTGGACGACCGGTTCGGGCCCCGGGCGGTGATCATCGGCTCGCTCACCGGGCTCGTCGCGTGCGGGCTGCTGGTCGTCGCCCTGCACCCGTTCGGGTCCGTGGTGTTCTGGGTGGCGGGGCTGGCGCTGACCTGCTTCGTCGGCCCCGCGCAGGCCGCGTCCCGCTCCCTGCTGGCCCGCGTGGCGCCCGCCGGGCGCGAGTCCGAGATCTTCGGCCTCTACGCCACGACGGGACGCGCGGTGTCGTTCCTCGCCCCCTCGATGTGGACGCTGCTCATCGCGCTCACCGGCGCCACCATCTGGGGCACCCTCGGCATCGTCGCGGTGATCCTCGTGGGACTCGTGCTCATGCTCAAGGTGACGGTGGGCCGTCGGGAGCCTGCGCGTCCCGACGCCGCCGCCCCGCGGCCCTGATCTCGGCGGCGACCGCCTCCAGGTCGGCCAGCGGGGCCAGGTGCTGCAGCTTCTCCGGGTTGATGACGCCGTCGATCCGGGCGATGCGGCCACCGGAGAACTGCAGGGCGTACGTGCCGATGACGCCGCCGCCCACGGAGTCGTCGGCGTACGCGATCATGCCCGGGCTGCCGTTGACCACGGTCGCCTCGATGCGCGCCGGGGCGCCCCGCCTGGCGAAGCCCGACAGCAGCCTGGCCACCGCCACGTTGCCCGACACCGGGCGCGACACCGCCAGCCCCGCGGGCACGTTGCCGCCGCTGTCGCCGGTGAGCGCGACGTCGTCGGCCAGCAGCTCCACCAGCGCGTCGACGTCGCCCTCCTCGGTCGCCGCGATGAACCGCCGCACCAGCTCCTCTGCGTGCGGGTCGGGCGACCCGGGCCGGACGGGACGCGCGTCCGTCGCGGCGTCCTGCCGCGCCGCCACGCGCCGCCGCGCCCGGGACGCGAGCTGCCGCGCCGCCAGCTCCGTCGTGCCGATCACCTGGGCCGACTCGCGGTGCGGGTAGCCGAAGACGTCGTGCAGCAGGAACGCGGCCCGCTCGGCGGGGGTGAGGGTCTCCAGCAGCACGAGGAACGCCGTGGACAGGTCGTCGGCGAGCTCGGCGTGCGCCGCGGCCTCACGGCCCGCGGAACCGGCGGCCACGACGTCCCCGACCAGCGGCTCAGGCACCCACTCGCCGACGTACGACTCGCGCCGCACCCGCGCCGAGCGCAGCACGTCCAGCGCGATCCGCGTCGCGACCGTCGTGGTGTAGGCGGCCGGGTTCACCACCGCCGGGTCCACCATCCCGACGGGGGCCACGCGCAGCATGGCCTCCTGGGCGACGTCCTCCGCCTCGGTGACGCTGCCGAGCATCCGGTACGCGGCGCCGAACGCCACCCGGCGCAGGTCCTCGAGGTCGACGGCACCGTCGGGTGCGCGCCCGGCGCGTCGTCGGGCGGGGGTGTCGGTGCGTGGCATGCTGCCCATCCTTCCGCGGGGCGGGCGATCCGCCCCGCACTGCCGACGACGTGGCGTGGCGCGACGTGACAGCGGGCCGCACGATGGACCCGTGGGAGACGTCGAGGACTACCTGACCACCCTGTCCGGGGCGGAGCGCGCCGCCGTCGCGCGCGTCTACGAGCGGGCGCGGGCCCTGGTGCCCGACGTCGAGGAGGGCCGCAGCTACGGCATGCCCGCGCTGCGCTACCGCGGCAGCCCCCTGGTCAGCGCCATGGTGACGCGCACGCACGTGGGCCTCTACCCGTTCAGCCCGGACGTCGTCGCGGCGCTCGCGGGCGACCTGGACGGGTTCCGCACCACCAAGGGCTCGGTCTCGTTCCAGCCCGACGCGCCGCTGCCGGACGACGTCGTCGACCGGCTGGTGCTCGCGCGGCGCGACGAGATCGACGCGCGCGCCCGCTGACCGATCCCGTCGCCCCCCTACGCCGGCGGCACGTTGACGTTCCCGCGGAACAGGTTCTGCGGGTCGTACCGGCGCTTCACGTCGCGCAGCCGGTCCCAGGTGGCGCCGGGGTAGGCGGCCCGCGCGACGTCGATCCCGCCGTCGAGGCTGAAGTTCACGTACGCGCCGTCCGCGCCGCGCAGCCGGGCGGCCAGCGCGTCCACCCAGGGCGCGTACCGGGCGGCGCCCGCCGCGTCGCGTGCGACCGCGGCGACGTTGCCCACCAGGCGCGCTCCCCGGTGGGCGTAGGCCGTCGCGTCGGCGGGGACCTCGGCCACCGCGCCGCCGAGCACGCGCAGCTGGGCGGCGCGCATCAGCGCGTCGGAGCCCTCCAGCTGCTCCAGGAGGTGGGCCGCGGCGGCCTCGTCCAGCCCGTCGGCGAAGAAGGTGCGCCCGGTCGCGACGAGCGGCCCGCCCGCCGGGCCGCCCTCCAGCAGGCTGGGGTACGGCGCGGTGCGCAGGCCGTCCAGCAGGGCGCCGCCGGCGCGGTCCGCGACGTCGCGCAGGGGCGCCAGGGCCGCGTCCGCCCGGTCGAGCGGGCCGGACCAGCAGGCGTTGGCCATGACCACGAGGCGCCCGTGCCACTCCGCGGGGATCATCGGCATCGGGGGCGCCGGCATCACCATGACGATCATCGTCAGCTCCGGCGGCGCGGCGTCGGCGGCCGCGACCACCCCGGCCACGCTCTCGGGCGTCGCCGGCATGAGGAGCACCCCGCCGACCACCTGCGACACGTCGTGCAGGGCGAACCGGAACCGCGTCACGACGCCGAAGTTCCCCCCGCCGCCGCGCAGCGCCCAGAACAGGTCGGGCTCGTGGTCGGCGTCGGTGCGCACGACCTCGCCGTCGGCGGTCACGACCTCCGCGCCGAGGAGGCTGTCGACGGTCATGCCGAGCGAGCGCGACAGCAGCCCGACACCACCGCCCAGCGTGATGCCGCCGACGCCGACCGTGCCGGTGTCGCCGAACGGGGTCGCGAGGCCGTGCTCCCCGGCGGCACGCGAGTACGCGCCCGCGGTGACGCCGCCGCCGGCCCAGGCGGAGCGGCCGTCGACGTCGATCTCGACGGCGTCGAGGCCACGGAGGTCCAGGGTGACGGCGCCGTCCGCGGCGCCCAGCCCGAACACGGAGTGCCCGCCGGACCGGACGGAGACCTCGGCGCCCGCGTCGCGCGCGAAGCGCACGGCCCGGGCCACGGCGTCGGCGTCGGCGGGCCGGACCACCGCCACCGGGCGCTGCCCGACACCGCCGGGCTCGATGGCCCGGGCGGCGCCGTAGCCGTCGTCGTCAGGGGCGACGACGGGCGAACCGTCGCCGAGGGCGGCGCGCAGCGCGCCGACGGGGACGGCGGGGGACGTGGGGGGATTCGACGGCTGGGACATCGTGACTCCTCGTCGGGACGACGGTGCGGGGAGCGGGCCGAGGTGCCGGCCCGGTCCGTGCGGACGAGCGGAAGGGCGCGCGGACGCTCGCCCAGGACGGTGCACTCAGGAGGACCGGGCGGGGAGCGCATCCTCATCGGCAGCATCCCGTACACCCGACGGGAAGTCGACGGAATTCGTGACGGAGCGCGCGCCGGCGGTGGGCCGCGTGCGGCCCACCAGGAACGTCGCGGCGAGCGCGAGCGCCGCCGCGAGGCCGAGGCACACGGCGTAGGCGGCCGGGCCGACCCGGTCGTGCAGGGCCCACAGCAGCGCGCCGGTACCCGTGAGCGCGACGGCGGACGCCGCCGCGTCGGCCACCTGGAGCACCGACATCGACACGCCCTGCGCCGAGGGCGGCGCGAGCTCGAGGACGAGCAGGTTGAGGGTGGGGAACACCAACCCCATCCCGAGCCCGCTCAGCACCCACGGCGCGGCCGCGGCGACCAGGGGCACGCCCGGGACGACCAGCAGGGCGACGCCCGCGGTCCCCAGCACGAGGGACGCGCAGCCGACGCGGAGGAAACCCGCGTGCGACAGGCCGCCGAGCCCGCGCCCACGCGCCCACGACCCTGCCGACCACCCGAGCACGTGCAGCGTGAGGACGGCCCCGGCGAACGCCGGCGCGAGACCCCGCTCACGGGTGAGCGCGAGCGGCAGCAGCACCTGCGCCCCGACGAAGGCGGCAGCCACGAACGCCCGCACCAGCACGACGGTGCCCAGGCCCCGTGCACCGCGCAGCACCTGTCCCGCGACGTCGCGCCACGGCGCGGCGACCCCGCCGCCGGCGACCGGTCGGCGAGGGCCGGTGCGGCCGGCCGCGAGCGCCGGCCGCAGGGCCAGCAGGGCGGGCACGGCCAGCACGGGCACGGCGAGGAACACCCACCGCCACCCGAGGTACTGCGTCATCGCCCCCGCGAGCAGCGGCCCCACCACCCCGGGCACCACCCACGCGGCGGCGAACCACGCGAAGACCTTCGGCCGTCGCGCCTCGGGGAACACGCGCGCCACCAGCACGAAGATCGCTACCCCCTCGATGCCGCTGCCCGCGCCCTGCACGGTGCGGCCCGCCAGGAGCACCGGCATGCTCGGCGCCAGCCCCGCGACGAGCAGCCCCGCGAGGAACAGCGAGATCCCGGCCAGCAGCGGCGGCGTCGGCCCCCGACGGTCCGTCCACCGACCCGCGACGAGCATCCCCACCACCCCCGCGGCCGATCCCGTCGCGAACGCGAGCGTGTACAGGCGCAGGCCGTCCAGCTCGGCGGCCACCGTCGGCATCGCCGTCGAGACCGCCAGGGACTCGAACGCCCCCAGCGCGACGTACGCCACCATGCCGATCAGCACCGTGCGCTGCGCCCGCGCGCCCAGCAGCCCGTCATGCGACCCGTCGGCCGCACCCTCGGCGGTCGCGCCGGTCACCCGAGCACCACCTTGCCGACCGTGCGGCGCTCCTCGAGCTCCCGGTGGGCCCGCGCGGCCTCCGCGAACGCCACGCGGTGGGTGAGCACGCGCCACTCGCCCGACGCGGCCCGCTCCAGGGCCCGCCGCTGGTGGTCGCGCAGGTCGCCGAACGCGGGCGCGCCCGGCCCGACGACGGCGCGGACCTCGACCGGCTGGCCGTGCGGCGTGACGGCGCTCGCGGCCACGGGGTTCGGGCTCCCGGAGGCCCAGCCCTGCACGACGAGCCGTCCGCCCGGACCGAGCAGCGCGGCGGCGTCGGCGCCGAGGTCCCCGCCGACGCCGTCGATCAGCAGCGTCGCCGCGGGCGCCCGGAGGCGCCCGAGCGCGGCACGCGCGTCCTGCGGCCAGGACGGCGCCGCGACGTCGACGACGGCGAGCGACGGCCCGGCGTCGGGCGCGAGGCCGCGCACGGCCCGGACCTTGCGCGGGCCCCCGGCCAGCGCGAGCACCCGGGCGCCCGCGGCGAGCGCCGACTGCACGAACAGCGAGCCGAGCCCGCCGGCCGCGGCGGTGATCACCACGACGTCGTCCGGTCCGGGCCGCGCGACCTCCAGGGCCATGAGCGCCATCCGGCCGGTGCCGATCATCGCGACGGCGTCGGCGAGGTCGAGACGGTCGGGGAGGCGGTGCAGGGAGTCGACCGGCGCGACGGCGAGACGGGCGTACCCGCCGCCGTCGGGCGTGGCGCCCAGGTGGGCGGCGACGCGTGCCCCGAGCCAGTCGTCCCCGACGTCCGGGTCGACGGCGACCACCGCGCCGGCGACCTCGCGCCCGGGGATCGCGGGGAGGCGCGGCGCGGGCAGGGGACCGGTGGCCTCGCCGCGGCGGAGGGTGGTGTCCAGCAGGTGCACGCCGTGCACGCGGGCGGCGACGAGCACCTGGCCGGGGCCGGGCACGGGGTCGGGGACCTGCTCGAGGACGAGGGTCTCGGGCGGGCCGTAGGTGTGATGGCGGATGGCGTCCATGCCGTCATGCTGTGACCTGAACTATGGTTGAGGTCAAGGGTCGGGAGGCCGCCGCGCGGGGAGGGACACGGATCGTGCCGGAGCACGCGACCGAGAGGGTTCCGTGGGACCACGTCGAGCTGACCGTCGGGGAGGTGGCGGCGCGCAGCGGCGTCGCCGTCTCCGCGCTGCACTTCTACGAGAGGCGCGGGCTGATCGCCAGCCGTCGCACGTCGGGCAACCAGCGGCGCTACCGGCGTGACGTCCTGCGGCGGGTCTCGTTCATCCGGGTCTCCCAGCGGGTCGGCATCCCGTTGGCGCGCATCGCCGCGGCGCTCGAGACCCTGCCCGCCGACCGCGCGCCGAACGTCCGCGACTGGGAGCGCCTGTCCAAGGCTTGGCGCACCGACCTCGACGCGCGGATCGCGCAGCTCCAGCGCCTGCGCGACGACCTCACCGACTGCATCGGGTGCGGGTGCCTGTCCCTGAGCCGGTGCGTGCTGGCCAACCCGCACGACGCGCTCGGGGACGACGGGCCGGGCCCGCGCCGGCTGCTCGTCGACGACGCGGAGTGATCCGCCCGGTGTGATCCGCCCGGTGTGACAGCCGGGGCCCGAGGGCACGTGCCGCACCCTCGACGCCGCGAGCACGGACGGTCGGGACGGCTGCCGTGGTGCCGCCGTACCCTCGGGCCATGACTCACGTCCTCGTCCTCAACGGTCCCAACCTCGGTCGGCTCGGCGTGCGCGAGCCCGAGATCTACGGCCACGCGTCCATGGCCGACCTCGAGCGGGAGGCCGCGGTCTGGGGGAGCGAGCTGGGCGTCACGGTCGAGGTGCGTCAGACCGACGACGAGTCGGAGCTGGTCGGATGGCTGCACGAGGCCGTGGACACCCGCGCGCACGTGGTGCTCAACCCCGCCGCGTTCACGCACTACAGCTACGCACTGCGCGACGCCGCGGCCCAGGTGACGACCTCCGGGCTCCTGCTCGTCGAGGTGCACCTGTCCAACCCCGCCTCGCGCGAGTCGTTCCGGCACTACTCGGTGGTGGCCGGCATCGCGACCGGGACGGTCGCGGGCTTCGGCTTCGACTCCTACCGGCTCGCCCTGAGCGCGGTGGCGCACAAGCTTCAGCCCTGAAGTCCGTCAGATCCAGCGACAGGACTTAAGTAGGATCAAGCCCAGATGCTTGAGAGTCAGCGCACAAGCGCCTAGCCTTGAGCGATGATCGTCGTGACGGCGGACCAGCGGGGGAGCACCCGAGGCCCCGACCGTGTGCCCGAGGCCCTGGCACTCGTGGGCGCGCGGGCGGCCGGGAGGGTGGGCCTCGTGCTGCCGTTCGACCGGACGGTCGGGGACGAGCTGCAGGGCGTGCTGGCGGCGGACGACGGCGGCGCCGCTCTGGCCGTCGACCTGGTCCTCGACCTCGTGCGCGACGGCGGCTGGTCCGTGGGGATCGGCCTGGGCGCCGTCGACCGGCCGCTGCCCGCGGCGTCGCGGGAGGCGTCCGGGGCGGCGTTCGTGCGGGCACGGGCTGCCGTCGACCTGGCGAAGCGGCGCGGGCGCGGCAGCGTGCCCTTGGCCGTGGTGGGGCCGGACGAGGAACCGCGCGCGACCGTCGCCGCGGACGCGCAGGCGCTCCTGCGCCTGCTCGGGGCCGTCGTCACGCGCCGTTCCGCGGCGGGGTGGGAGGCCGTCGACACGCTCGTCGCGCAGCGGGGCGCGGCGCCGCAGCGGGCCTCGGCGGCTGCGCTGGGGGTCAGCGAGCAGGCCGTGAGCCAGCGGCTGCGTGCCGCGCTGTGGGCCGAGGACGCCGCCGCCCGGCCGCTGGCGGCGCGCCTGCTGCGCGCGGCGGGCGCCGACCGCGACGATGTCCCCGACGAGGAATCGGACGACGGCCCGGACGACGCACCGGACGACGCGCCGGACGACGAGGCAGGGGAGGGGCGCGCGCAGTGAGCTTCGGAGCGGTCGCGGCGGACGTCGCGGTGTGGGTCGTGGGCCTGGCCGCGAGCGTGGGCGGCGGGGCCTGGCTCGTGCCCTGGGTGCTCCGGCACGCCGAGCGCGAGCCCCAGGCGGCGGCGGAGGCGGTCGCGGTGCTGCGCGGCGGCACGTGGATCGGCCTGCTCGAGCGGCTGTGCGTCACGGGCTCGCTGCTCGTCGGCTACCCGGAGGGCGTGGCCGTGGTCGTCGCGGTCAAGGGGCTCGGCCGGTTCCCCGAGCTGCGCGAGCACCCGGTCGCGAGCGAGCGGTTCGTCGTCGGCACGCTGGCGTCGCTCGCCTGGTCGGCCGCCCTCGGTGTCGCGGGGCACGCGCTGCTGGTCGCGCTGTAGAATGTTCCGGGCCCTCTGCGGCCCGGCACGTCGACATTCGCACGACATCCGCTCAGCACCCGACCCCGAGGACGAACAAGAAACGTGGCTACCTCCAACGACATCAAGAACGGCACCGTGCTCCGCATCGACGGTCAGCTCTGGACGATCATCGAGTTCCAGCACGTCAAGCCGGGCAAGGGTGGCGCGTTCGTCCGCACCAAGATGAAGAACGTCGTGTCGGGCAAGACGGTCGACAAGACCTTCAACGCGGGCACCAAGATCGAGACCGCGAACGTGGACCGCCGCGACTTCCAGTACCTGTACATGGACGGCGCCGACTACGTGTTCATGGACACCGACACGTACGACCAGATCACCGTGCCCGGCGCCACTGTCGGCGACGCGAGCAACTACATGCTCGAGGGCATGAACATCATGGTCGCGTCCAACGACGGCACGCCGCTGTACGTCGAGCTCCCGTCGTCCGTGGTCCTGGAGATCACCTACACGGAGCCGGGTCTGCAGGGCGACCGCTCCACCGGCGGCACCAAGCCGGCCACGCTCGAGACGGGCGCGGAGATCCAGGTCCCGCTGTTCCTCGAGCAGGGCACCAAGGTCAAGGTCGACACGCGTGACGGGTCGTACCTGGGCCGTGTGAACGACTGACGGGCGCCTGCTGACATGGGTGCACGCACCAAGGCGCGCAAGCGCGCCGTCGACATCCTCTTCGAGGCGGAGCAGCGCGGGATCGACCCGCAGGTGCTCGTCGCGGACCGGGTGATCGAGCCGCACACCGAGGCCGCCGTGCCGCAGTACACCGTCGACCTCGTCGAGGGCGTCGTCGCTCACCGCGAGCGCATCGACGAGCTGCTGGCCACCTACTCCCAGGGGTGGACGGTGGAGCGGATGCCCGCGGTCGACCGCGCGCTGCTGCGGATCGGCACCTGGGAGCTGCTGTACAACGACGACGTCCCCGACGCCGTCGCGGTGGACGAGGCGGTCGACCTCGCCGGGCAGCTCTCGACGGACGACTCGCCGTCGTTCGTCAACGGCCTGCTGGGCCGGCTCGTCGACATCAAGCCGACGCTACTGATCTGACGTCGCTCGCGACGCCGTTCCGTGCCGAACAGGCGGTTGCTCCCGGACCCACGGCCCTTGCGGCCGTGACGGCGGGAGCAACCGCCTGTTCGGCGTTCCGGGGCGGGGGCGAGGGTGGTCGTGTGACGCACGCCGCGCCCGCATGGTGGGCACGCTCACGGGTGGCGGCGGGGCGACGGGATAGGGTGGAGGCCGTCAGAACGACACCCTTTAAGCCCGTCCCGTGAGGCGGAGAAGGAGGTCGCCAGTGACTGCTGGCACCGGCATGCCCGGAACACCCGATCCGCGCGACGTCCCCGAAGGGACCGTCGTGCTCGGCGCGAGCGACGTCGCCCGCGCCCTCACCCGCATCGCGCACGAGATCGTCGAGCGCGCCAAGGGAGCCCAGGACGTCGTCCTGCTCGGCATCCCGACCCGCGGGGTCACCCTCGCCGCCCGCCTCGCGCAGCGGCTCGCGAGCATCGACCCCGGCTTCGACCCGGAGCGCGACCTCGGCGAGCTGGACGTCACGATGTACCGCGACGACCTGCGCCGCCAGCCCACCCGCGCGGTCGGCGTCACGCGGCTGCCCGCCGCGGGGATCGAGGGCAAGACCGTCGTCCTCGTCGACGACGTCCTCTTCTCCGGCCGCACGATCCGCGCCGCGCTCGACGCCATCGGCGACCTCGGCCGTCCGCAGGCCGTGCGCCTCGCCTGCCTGGTGGACCGCGGGCACCGCGAGCTGCCGATCCGTCCCGACTTCGTGGGCAAGAACCTCCCGACCGCCCAGACGGAGCGGGTGCGCGTGCTGCTCGCGGAGGTGGACGGCTCCGACGCCGTGGTGATCAGCGGGCGCGAGCCCGGCGCCGGCGCCCCGGGCGAGGGGGACCAGCGATGAGGCACCTGCTCTCCACCGCCGACCTGGCCAAGGACGAGGCGATCGAGCTCCTCGACACCGCCGCGCAGATGGCCGCGACGCAGTCCCGCGAGATCAAGAAGCTGCCGACGCTGCGCGGCCGCACCGTGGTGAACCTCTTCTTCGAGGACTCCACCCGCACCCGGATCTCGTTCGAGACGGCCGCCAAGCGGCTGTCCGCGGACGTCATCAACTTCTCGGCCAAGGGGTCGAGCGTGTCCAAGGGCGAGTCGCTCAAGGACACCGCGCTCACCCTGCACGCGATGGGCGCCGACGCCGTGGTGGTCCGCCACTGGGCCTCGGGCGCCCCGTACCAGCTCGCGCACGCGGGCTGGCTCGACGCGGCCGTGCTCAACGCCGGCGACGGCACGCACATGCACCCCACGCAGGCGCTGCTCGACGCCTACACGATCCGCCGGCACCTCGGCGGCCACGGCGGCGGCCTGCGCCGCGGCGGGGACGACGGCGTCGGCGCCGACCTCGCGGGCGTGAAGGTCGCGATCGTGGGCGACGTCCTGCACTCGCGCGTCGCCCGGGCCAACGTGTGGCTGCTGCGCACGCTGGGCGCCGAGGTGACGCTCGTGTCGCCGCCGACGCTCCTCCCGGTCGGCGTCGAGACCTGGCCGTGCCGCACGTCCTACGACCTGGACGCCACGCTCGCCGACTGGCAGCCCGACGCCGTGATGATGCTCCGCGTGCAGCGCGAGCGGATGTCCGGGGGAGCGGGGGCGTTCTTCCCGAGCCCGCTGGAGTACACCCGCTACTTCGGCCTCGACGGCCGCCGCCTGGCGCTGCTGCCCGCGCACTCGATCGTCATGCACCCCGGCCCGATGAACCGCGGGCTGGAGATCTCCGCCGAGGCGGCCGACTCGGACCGCGCCGTCATCGTGGAGCAGGTAGCCAACGGCGTCGCCGTGCGCATGGCCTCGCTCTACCTGCTGCTGTCCGGCACCGAATCGTCGGCCCCCGCGCCCGCCTCGGTGCCCGCCGCTCCGCCCGCCCCTGTCTCGAGCACCACCGAAGGGACCGCCCTGTGACCACGACCTATGTGCTGCGCGGGGCCCGTCCCCTCGGCGGCGAGCCCGCCGACGTCGTCCTCGCGGACGGCGTGATCACCCAGGTCGCCGCCCCGGGTGCCGCGGACGTGCCCGCCGGCGACGACGTCGTCGAGATCGCGGCCGACGGGCACGTGCTCCTGCCGGGGCTGGTCGACCTGCACACCCACCTGCGCGAGCCGGGCCGCGAGGACGCCGAGACGGTCGCGTCCGGCACCCGCGCGGCCGCGGCGGGCGGCTTCACCGCCGTGCACGCCATGGCCAACACGTCGCCCGTCGCCGACACCGCGGGCGTGGTCGAGCAGGTGTGGCGCCTGGGCCAGGAGGCCGGCTGGGTCGACGTGCACCCGGTCGGGGCCGTCACCGTGGGCCTGGGGGGCGAACGCCTCGCCGAGCTCGGCGCGATGGCCGACTCCGCGGCCCGCGTCCGGGTCTTCTCCGACGACGGCAAGTGCGTGCACGACCCGATCCTCATGCGCCGCGCGCTGGAGTACGTCAAGGCGTTCGACGGCGTCGTCGCGCAGCACGCGCAGGAGCCGCGCCTCACCGAGGGCGCCCAGATGAACGAGGGCGTCGTCTCGGCCGAGATCGGCCTGGCCGGCTGGCCGGCGGTCGCCGAGGAGGCGATCATCGCCCGCGACGTGCTGCTCGCCGAGCACGTCGGCTCGCGCCTCCACGTCTGCCAGCTGTCGACCGCCGGCTCGGTCGAGATCGTCCGCTGGGCCAAGGGCCGCGGCATCGACGTCACCGCCGAGGTGACGCCGCACCACCTGATCCTCACGGACGAGCTCGCCCGCACCTACGACCCCACGTACAAGGTGAACCCGCCGCTGCGCACCGCCGAGGACGTCGAGGCCGTGCGCCAGGGCCTGGCCGACGGCACGATCGACATCGTCGCCACGGACCACGCCCCGCACACCCGCGAGGACAAGGACTGCGAGTGGGGCGCCGCCGCGTTCGGCATGACCGGGCTGGAGACGGCCCTGTCGGTCGTGCAGCAGACCATGGTCGACACCGGCCGGCTCGGCTGGGCCGACGTCGCGCGCGTCCTGTCGACCAACCCCGCCCGGATCGGCCGGGTCGCGGACCACGGCCGGCCGGTCGAGGTCGGCGAGCCCGCCAACCTCACGCTGGTCGACCCGGCCGCCTCGCGGACGGTCGACGGAGCCGCCCAGGCCACCGCGAGCGGCAACACGCCCTTCGCCGGCCGCGAGCTGCCGGGCCGCGTGGTGGCGACGTTCCTGCGCGGCCGCGCCACCGTGCTCGACGGCGCGCCCGTCGAGCCCGCGGTTGCGCCGGCGGTCCAGCGGGGAGGGGCGCGATGAACCTCCCCATGCCCGTCGCGGTCGGGATCTGGGTCGTCATCGGCGTCCTGCTCCTGTTCGTGATCCTCACCGGCCGGCGCCGGCTCGCCGCCCGCACCCGGGACACCGTCCCCGTGCCTCCCGCCGTCCCCGAGGACCTCGGCGCGCTGCGCCTCGGCCCGCTCGACGCCACGTACGTCTCCTCGACCCTGGCGGGGGACTGGCTGGCGCGGGTCGGCGCCCACCACCTCGGCGACCGCTCCACCGCCCACGTGTCCGTGCACGACGCCGGCGTCCTGGTCGAGCGCGACGGTGCCCCCGACGTGTTCGCGCCCGTGGCCGCCCTGCGCGGCGTCGGGCTGGCCCCCGGCATGGCCGGCAAGTACGTCGGCGCCGACGGCCTGGTCGTCGTGACCTGGGAGGACCCGGAGCGCGACGGCGTGCCGGCGGTCGCCCTCGACACCGGCCTGCGCACCCGCCTCGCGCCCGACCGCTCCCGCCTGGTCGACGCCGTGCGCCACCTCATGACCTCCGCCCCCGCACCGAAGGACGAGCAGTGACCTCCAGCTCCCTGACCAGCTCCGCGTCGAGCAGCCCCGTGCCGAGCCGCGCGCCCGTGCCGCACGCGGCCCTCCTCGTGCTCGAGGACGGCACCGTGGCCCGCGGCCGCGCGTACGGCGCCCGCGGCGCCACCTTCGGCGAGATCGTCTTCTCCACCGGCATGACCGGCTACCAGGAGACCCTCACCGACCCCTCCTACCACCGGCAGATCGTCGTGATGACGGCCCCGCACGTCGGGAACACCGGCATCAACGACGAGGACCCGGAGTCCGGCAAGATCTGGGTCGCCGGCTACGTGCTGCGCGACCCCGCCCGCCGCATGTCCTCCTGGCGTGCGGACCGCTCCCTCGAGGAGGAGCTCGCGGCCCAGGGTGTCGTGGGCATCAGCGACGTCGACACCCGCAAGCTCACGCGCCACCTGCGCGAGCTGGGCGTCATGCGCGCCGGGATCTTCTCCGGCGACGCCCTGGTGCGCGAGGTCGCCGGCGGCACGCTCGTCGAGCGCTCGGTGCCCGAGCTGGTCGCCGAGGTGCAGGCGTCCCCGCAGATGGCGGGCGCCAACCTCTCCCCGGAGGTCACGACCGACCAGGCGTACGTCGTCGAGCCCTCGGGCGACTTCGCCGGGCGGGAGCCGCTGGCGACCGTCGTCGCCGTCGACCTGGGCATCAAGGCCATGACCCCGGCGCGGCTCGCGCAGCGGGGCGTGCGCGTGCACGTCGTGCCCCAGTCGGCCACGATCGCCGATATCGAGGCCCTGCTGCCGACCGACGGCTCGCCCACCGGCGTGTTCTTCTCGAACGGCCCCGGCGACCCCTCGTCGGCCACCCACGAGATCGAGCTGCTGCGCAGCGTGCTGGACCGCGGCATCCCGTTCTTCGGCATTTGCTTCGGCAACCAGCTGCTGGGCCGCGCCCTGGGGTACGGCACCTACAAGCTCGGGTACGGCCACCGCGGCATCAACCAGCCGGTCATGGACCGCACCACCGGCAAGGTGGAGGTCACGGCGCACAACCACGGCTTCGCCGTCGACGCGCCGCTCGACGCCGTGTCCACCGCACCGCACGACGCCGAGCGCGGCGACGGCCGCGCCTACGGCCGCGTCATCGTGTCTCACGTCGGCCTCAACGACCAGGTGGTCGAGGGGCTGACCGCGCTCGACGTGCCGGCCTTCTCCGTGCAGTACCACCCCGAGGCCGCCGCCGGACCGCACGACAGCGCCTACCTCTTCGACCGCTTCGTCGAGCTCATGACGAGCCGCGAGCCCGTGACCGTCCCCGCCGCCACGCTGGCCGCGCTGAAGGAGAACTGATGCCCCGCCGTTCCGACCTCTCCTCCGTCCTGGTCATCGGCTCCGGCCCGATCGTCATCGGCCAGGCCTGCGAGTTCGACTACTCCGGCACGCAGGCCTGCCGCGTGCTCAAGGAGGAGGGCCTGCGGGTCGTCCTCGTGAACTCGAACCCGGCCACGATCATGACCGACCCGGAGTTCGCCGACGCCACCTACGTCGAGCCGATCACCACCGAGGTGCTCACCTCGATCATCGCCAAGGAGCGCCCCGACGCACTCCTGCCCACCCTGGGCGGACAGACGGCGCTCAACGCCGCCATCGCCCTCGACGAGGCCGGCGTCCTCGAGCAGTACGACGTCGAGCTCATCGGCGCGAACATCCCCGCCATCCAGAAGGGCGAGGACCGCCAGCAGTTCAAGGACGTCGTCGCCAAGTGCGGCGGCGAGTCCGCCCGCTCCGTCATCGTGCACACCGTGGAGGAGGCCGTCGCGGCGGCCGCCGACCTCGGCTACCCGATGGTCGTGCGCCCGTCCTTCACGATGGGCGGCCTCGGCTCCGGCTTCGCGTACGACGAGCGCGAGCTGCGCCGCATCGTCGGCCAGGGCCTGCACTACTCGCCGACCACCGAGGTGC